>JAGGUR010000074.1 GCA_021158425.1 Candidatus Cloacimonadota bacterium
AATGACCAGGCAGAAACGCTTCTCCTTAACCTCTTCCGTGGCAGCGGTATTGGTGGAATGAAAGGGATAATTCCAAAATCTAAAGACATTATTCGTCCTTTACTTGCTCTCACAAGAAATGAAATTACAGAATTTGCAAAACAAAATAATATTGAATTCTCTGAAGATTCCTCTAATCTAAGCCTTATTTATGACCGCAATAAAATTCGTCATAAGATTATTCCTGAAATTGAAAAGGGATTAAATCCAAAAGCCATAGATAAAATATCTAATAGTGCTAAGATTTTCCAGCAAACCGATTCCTTTTTGCAAGAATATTGTAAAGAAATATTTCCGGAAATAGTAAAAAAAACAGATGGGAATTTTATCCTGAATGTAGATAAACTAAAAAATAAAGATATCATTCTCTTTTATATCGCAAGAAAGATTTTTGGACACATTACAGGCTCGGAGCAGGACTTCTTTACAACTCATTTTCAGGCAATCGCAGATTTACTAAGACGCTCTGAAAGTAAATACATTCAATTACCGAAAGGGGTCTTTGCTATAAAAGATAAACAATTCCTAACCTTCTCAAAATCTCCACCCATAATCAAATTTAATAATTATCGCAGAGAAATCAATAGAATATCACGCAGAATCCTTTTTAAAGACCATTATGTCTCTATTTCAGAGATGAAATCAATTCCTGTTCACGGATATAAATTTTCTCAAAAAAATACATGCTATATTGATTTAGATAAGGTGAGATTTCCACTTACAATTAGATATCGCCAACCAGGCGATAGATTTACCCCATTAGGTATGCACAATCCTAAAAAGCTTAAGAATTTTTTAATAGATTCAAAAGTGCCAAGATTTGAACGAGACAAAATTATCATCGTTGAAGACCAAAAGCAGATTATATGGTTAGCTGGCATTCGTATAAGTGAAAATATAAAAATTACTCGTCAAACTAAACATGTTTTAAGAATTAAAAGTATGAAAAAATTGAAGGACTATCGTAAAGCAAAAAGAATTAACAAATAAGGTTTGACAAATAATATTCAGTATTATATTTTAACTATAGTGAGTGGTTAAGAAAAAATTTTGAGGAAAACATGAAAAATGATATAGAAGAAGTCCTGATTTCTGAAGACGAGATACAACAGAAAATAAAGGAATTAGGTGCTCAAATCTCAAAAGACTATAAAGGAAGAGTGCCTATTCTAATAAGTATTCTCAAAGGTGGTGTAATCTTTCTTGTAGATCTAATGCGTCATATTAGCATTCCAATAGAGATAGAATTTCTCGGCGTTGCAAGTTATGGAAGTTCAACAGAAAGCTCAGGCATTATAAAATTAACAAAGGATTGTAATTATGACATCTCAAATAGAGATATAATTTTAGTTGAAGATATTATTGATACAGGTCTTTCAATTAAATATATTATAAATTTATTAAAGAATAAAAATCCTAAATCAATAAAAACCTGTGTACTGCTTGATAAACCTGAAGCTCATAAACAAGATATAAAAATTGACTACAAAGGATTTACTGTGCCAAATAAGTTTGTTGTTGGATATGGACTTGATTATAAAGAAAAATATAGGAATTTACCTTTTATTGGTATTTTAAAAAAGGAGATTTATCAATAATGAATAACAGGAATCAACAAAAAAAGAATCAACAAAAGAATAAACTTCCAGTTAAACCTCCCAAGGGTGGTTCGTTATTAATATGGCTAATTATCATATTTGCTATCATTGCATTCTTTCAGCTTTTCTCTGGTAAAGGTCAGATTCAAGAGTCTTCTTATTCTGAATTTATGAAAGATATAGAATCCGGGGCTGTTAATGAAATCATATTTAGCGGTAAGGATATAAATTATACAATTGGAAATATAAAAAGACGGACAAATATACCTTTTGAGGACCCTGACTTGGTTAAAGAAATTGCTGAGAATCACAAAGAAATCAAAATCATTTCCAAAAAACCTTCTATCTTTTCTACAATATTAACTTACTGGCTACCATTCATTTTGTTCATAGTTTTCTGGATTTTTATAATGAAATCAATGCAAGGAGGTGCTGGCAAAGCATTCAGTTTTGGCAAAAGTCGTGCAAAATTGCTTAGTGGAAATCGTTCAAATGTTACTTTCAAAGATGTTGCTGGAGTTGACGAAGCCAAAGAAGAATTGGAAGAAATTATAGACTTCCTGAAAGAGCCTAAAAAATTTCAGAAACTTGGCGGTAGAATTCCAAAAGGAGTAATACTTCTTGGACCTCCTGGAACAGGAAAAACTCTGTTAGCAAAAGCTGTAGCAGGCGAAGCTAAAGTTCCCTTTTTTAGTATAAGTGGCTCAGACTTTGTTGAAATGTTTGTCGGTGTTGGTGCATCTCGTGTTAGAGACCTCTTTAATCAAGGCAAGAAGAATGCTCCGTGCATTATATTTATTGATGAACTGGATGCAGTAGGCAGACATCGTGGAGCAGGTTTTGGCGGAGGTCATGACGAAAGAGAGCAGACCCTAAATCAACTCTTAGTTGAAATGGACGGTTTTAATCCAAATGAAAGTGTTATTATTATTGCTGCAACAAATCGTCCTGACATACTTGACCCTGCTCTACTCCGTCCGGGAAGATTTGACAGACGGGTAGTAGTTGATAGACCTGATATGAGAGGCAGAGAAGGTATACTAAAAGTTCATGTTAGAAAAGTTCCATTAGACAAAAAGGTAGACTTAACAGTTATTGCAAAAGGAACGCCTGGTTTCTCCGGCGCAGACTTAGCTAATCTTGTTAATGAAGCATGTTTGTG
This sequence comes from Candidatus Cloacimonadota bacterium, assembly GCA_021158425.1. Classification (GTDB taxonomy): domain Bacteria; phylum Cloacimonadota; class Cloacimonadia; order JGIOTU-2; family JGIOTU-2; genus JAGMCF01. The sequence goes on from JAGGUR010000074.1 coordinate 2,800, forward strand.
GGGAGCTCGCCTTGGACATAAGGCAGTCCAGATGGAAGATTTTGAAAATGCTAAGGATAAAGTCATTATGGGTAAAGAAAGAAGAAGCTTGATGCTTACTGAAACAGAAAAAAGAAATTCCGCCTATCATGAATCTGGACATGTATTAGTTGCAAAATTTATTCCGGGTAGTGACCCAATCCACAAAGTTACTATTATACCTCGTGGACGCTCACTTGGTTCTACACATTTCCTACCACTTGATGACCGTCATACATATTCAAAGAGCTACTGTCAGGCAAAAATTGCGCACCTTTTAGGAGGAAGAGTTGCAGATGAAATTGCTGGTGGTGAACCTACTACAGGTGCAGGAGATGATATCAAAAAAGCTACTGAACTTGCGAGGAAAATGGTCTGTGAGTGGGGTATGAGTGATAAAATCGGACCTATGACTATTGGCGAGAGAGAAGAAAATGTATTCCTGGGCAAGGAATTCGGCAGGCAAGAAAACTACAGCGAAGATAGTGCAAACCTTATTGACCAGGAAATAAAAAGATTTATTGAAGAGGGTTATCAAACCTGTAAAAAAATCTTAACTGAAAATAAAGATTTACTTAATAAACTGGCTAATATTTTGCTTCAGAAAGAAACTTTAAGTGGAGAAGAAGTAGATAAAATCTATCAAGAATACATTGAAGAAAAACAAAAAGAAAATAAGGTAGACTAAAATGATTAAGGGCACAACAATAATCGGCGTAAAAAAGGGGAACAAAGTTGCAATAGGCGGAGACGGACAGATAACACATGGTGAGACAATTTTCAAATCTCAGGCACATAAAGTAAGAACTTTATATGATGGGAAAGTTATTGCTGGTTTTGCTGGTGCCACAGCGGATGCTTTAACTCTCTTTGAAAGATTTGAAGTAAAATTAAAACAATACAAAGGTAACTTAATGCGGTCAGCAGTGGAATTGGCAAAAGAATGGAGAACAGACAAAATACTCCGCCGTCTTGAAGCAATGATAATTGTCGGAGATAAAAAAAATTTACTTGTAATATCTGGTAATGGCGATGTTATTGAACCAGATAACAATATTGCTGCTATAGGCTCAGGTGGACCCTATGCAAAAGCTGCAGCTATGGTTCTAATTAAAAATAAAAATCTCTCACCTAAAGAAATCGTAGAAAAAGCACTTGAAATCGCAGCAAATATCTGTATCTATACTAATACAAATAGAATTATTGAGGAACTATAATATGGAAATGAAAGAACTCACACCCAAACAAATTGTTAAAGAACTTAACAAATATATTATCGGTCAGGATAAAGCAAAAAAAGCAGTTGCAATAGCTCTCCGTAACCGCTGGCGCCGTCAAAATGTATCAGAAGAATTGCGTGACGAAATCCTACCAAACAATATTATTCTAATTGGGCCTACTGGTGTTGGCAAAACAGAAATTTCAAGACGGCTTTCTAATCTCGTAAATGCTCCGTTTATTAAAATTGAGGCATCAAAATTCACAGAAGTAGGTTATGTCGGCAGAGATGTTGAATCAATTATCCGTGAACTTGTTAACCTTGCTGTAAGTCAAGTAAGAGAAGAGATGACAATTGCTGTAGAAGAGCAAGCAAGAAAACGAGCTGAAGAAAGAGTGCTTGACCTTTTACTTCCACCTATAAAAAGGAAAAGAAAAGTAAATCTTAGTCTTGAACAGCGGAAGCAAGAAAGATTAGAGCTTGAAGAAGCAAAAAAGATGCAAAAGCAAACCAGAGAGAAGTTGCGAAAAATGCTCCATAATGGAGTTCTAGACCAAAGAGTTGTAGAGGTTAAAATTGATGAATTGCCTGAACCCAGGGTTGAAATATTCTCAAGTATGGGATTGGATAGCTTTGATATCAATATGGGTGAAGTATTGGCCGGATTTATGCCAGGGAATATAGGCAAACGAAAAAAAATGAAAGTAAACGAAGCATTAGATTTCCTCTTCTATTCTGAATCAAGAAAATTAGTTGATATGAATGAAGTAAAAGAAATTGCTATAAAAAGAGTGGAAGAAAACGGTATTGTTTTCCTTGATGAAATTGATAAAATTGCTGGAGGAAAGTCTAAATCTGGACCAGATGTTTCACGAGAAGGTGTGCAAAGAGACCTTCTGCCTATCATAGAAGGAACAAATGTTCCTACAAAATATGGTATGGTTGATACAACTCATATTCTTTTCATCGCTTCCGGTGCATTTCATGTTTCCAAACCTTCTGACCTGATACCAGAATTGCAGGGAAGATTTCCAATCAGAGTAGAATTGCAAAGCCTTACAAAAGAGGATTTTGCAAAAATTCTAGTATTGCCTAAAAATGCCCTTATAAAACAATATACCGCTTTACTGAAAACGGAAGGTGTGGATGTTACTTTTACAAAAGGTGCAATAAAAGAGATTTCAAATTATGCCGCAATGGCAAATACTAAAATGGAAGATATCGGTGCAAGAAGACTCCATACAATAATGACCATTCTTCTCGAAGAATATTTATATAATCTGCCTGACCCTGAATGCAACAAAATAAAAGTTACTAAAGAGGATGTAAGTAAAATACTTGAAAAGATTATTACTGATGAGGATCTGACAAAATATATCCTGTAATCTCCGTGTCCATGGGAATGAAAAACGAAATAAAAGGATGAACCAAAATGAGTCCAAAGTTCAATACACTATGTATTTTATTCATTATTTTATGTTCATTTTTTGCGAACACAATTTATGGGGAAAATCAAAATTTATCCAACTCAATCCACAAAGGAGCACAAGCATTACAATTTCAAATTAATGAGGATTTCACGCTTTCATCATTTCAGGGCTCCATAATCTCTTATAAATGGCATATTTCTGATAAAGGCGCCTTGAGAGTTGGCATAAGTATCTCTGCGAAAAAAGATAATGATTCTCGAACTACTCTACTATCAGATTCTGTGACCTCTAAAGGAGATTCCCAAGAAAACTCTTACAGCGTTGGAACTGCAACTCAATATATCTTTTATCCAGGACCAGAAAAAGGCATTCAACTTTATTATGGTATTGGTCCTATTGCAAATTATAACTACAGAAAAAGTAAATACAAACAAATACATATTAGCGGACCTGATGAAAGAGTCATATCCACAACATCAAAGAGAATTAGTTGGTCTGTTGGAGCATCCTTGATTGCTGGATTAGAGTGGTTTGTAAAGAAAAATATAAGTATCCACACTGAATATGGTATTTCTTTGAAATATGAAAAATATAAAGAAACTTCTCACAAAAAATGTTCTGATAGTTCTGATGAAAGGGAAATAACTAATTCATCAAAAAGATATCTCTTGGACCCAATGAAAGTCAAATTCGGTTTGTCTGTATACTTTTAATAATAAAGTAGGCGCAAAATTTAAACCAGCTTGTATGGCCAATAGCTTATAAACAATATATAAAATGCTTGTAGAAAAATTATCTGACAATCAAAATTTAATAAATGTAATTAACCAACTTCACGAAGAACCCTGGCCTGCCTTTCTAAATGAAGATAAGTATGTAAAAAAATATTGGCGACAAATATATAAAAAATATCCAGAATATCAGCTATTATTTAAAATCGGCGATGAGTATATTGGCGCTGGTAACTCTGCTCCAATTTATTGGAATGGTAATATTGATGATTTGCCTTCTGGTTTTGATGAAGCAATAAAAATCATAATGGAAAATAACGGTCATCCAAATACATTATGCGGATTAGCAGCTGTAATATCAAAGAAATATCTGGGGAAAGGAATCAGTACAAAAATTATTCAAAATTTTAAACAGCTGGCAGTTGAACAAGGATTTCATAGCCTTATCCTTCCTGTGAGACCAACATTAAAATCACAATATCCAACAATACCAATGGAAAACTATATCAAATGGGAAAGAGGTAATTTACCTTTTGACCCCTGGCTAAGGGTCCACATAAAGCTTGGTGGTAAAATTTTGAAAGTAGCAAATCAATCTATGATAATTACAGGTACAGTTGCAGAATGGCAAGATTGGACTGGAATGTATTTTGGAGAAAGCAACAAGTATATTATTCCCAATGCTCTAAATCCTGTAAATATTGATTTGGAAAAGAATATTGGAGAATATATTGAGCCTAATGTGTGGGTATTACATAAATGTGAATAAGGCTCTTTAACAAAAATTTAAGAAATAAAAGCCCATTAAATTTAATACTGAAGAAATTTTATGTTGAAAAGAAGGTTGAAGGAGATGGAAATTAGCAGTCAGCTAAAGGGTGGTATATACGACATTAACGTCTGATATAAATGAGTTATGTGAAACTCCGCCCCCTCGACTTAAGAAAGTAAAAGTATTTATAGATTTCAATTTAATTTTATGAAAGTGAAAAAATCACTATGAAAACCGAAACAGAAATCTATGAACGAGGATTAGAAGAATACCCAAAAGCAGGAATATTCTTTGGCAATCTTTTGATGCTCCTGTGGATTGCTCTTGGAACTATTGGATGTTGGTTCTTATATCCGTTAGCCGCCTGGATTTATCTTGCTTTTGCTATTATTATGATTGGAATTGTATTGCGAAAATTACTTTGCACAAATTGTTATTATTACAATAAATGGTGCTGTATGGGTTGGGGTAAACTCTCTGCTCTGCTTTTCAAAAAAGGTAATATTGAAAAATTCAATACAAGTATTGGACAAAAACTTGCTCCTGTTACTTATGGAATTTTAACTCTGATGCCGCTTATACTTATCATTATTTCACTTATTCAGAAATTCACACCGCCTAAGATAATCATATTATTGCTTCTGCTTTTAGTTTCCTTTTACAGCGGAACCGTCAGCAGGAAAAAGACCTGTGCAAAGTGTAAGATGAGATTGATGTGTGCTGGGAGCGCTATAAAAAATTCATAAAACCGATGTTGTAAAAATGGAAGAACTAATGTCATGTCATGTTTTAAATGACGGATGACAG
>JAGGUR010000072.1 GCA_021158425.1 Candidatus Cloacimonadota bacterium
AAGTGTGGGTTGAAGTGGCTGTGGAGAAATTTTTAGAAGAAAGTGAGGAAGAAAGGGTTCTTGATTATTCCCTTTTAGCAGAATCTTCAAAAGGGCAGAAAATTGCGAATTTTGAAAAGATAAAAGGCATTGCTGCACAGTTTTCAAGAGATGGTAAAGGAGTTTCTGAATTTTTCCAATACCTCACAAATGAGATAGAATTCAACAAACGAGAAGAATATGCAAAAATCCCTTCTAAAAGTGAAGTTGTAATTATGACAATCCATCAAGCAAAAGGGCTTCAGTTCCCAGTTGTGATAATCCCGGATATTTCACACAAACCAAAGTCTTCTTTGTCAGAGCCATTCCTTATAGAGAGAATTGAAGGTAAGATGGAACTTGGCGTAAGTCTCTATGATAACTTCAACCAGGGGAAACGAACTGTGGCATTAAACAGGATAAAATCCCAAATAGACACTCAGGAATCTGCGGAACGGAAACGGCTCTTCTATGTTGCTTGCACCCGTGCACAATCTATACTCTGCTTTGTTTGCCAGACTAATGGCAAGATAAAGAAAAAAAATATAATGGACTATTCTGCAAAGACCTGGTATGAATATTTGATTGACATCTTTGATATTGAAAATCTGGATTTTCCTGAAAATTCTCAGAATTCACCCTTGAAAATCCCATCTTCTGTAATTGATAAAAATAATCTGCCTGTCTCAATTAAGACTTATAATATTGAAAAAAAATTAGAGAAAAAAGCAATCTCCAATATAAAAAAGATTAACTATAAACCGCCAGAAGACAAGTTTCTACAATTTCCTAAAATAAACAGATTTTCTGTAACAGACATTGTTAATGCAGTAGCAGCGGCAGGAGCAGGAGCAGCGGCAGGAAGCACTCGGTCAACAATTGATTCTGCAAAGTTTGGAACCGCTTTTCATTATCTTTTACAACTCGGCATTCTTGAAATCAATCCAGAAAATGAAGACAAAATAAAAAACTATTTAAGCTACTCATTGCAAATTGAAAATCCAGAAATTTACATTACCGAACTAAATCTCTATCTTCAAAATATTCGTAATTCTGAACTCTACAATATTTTTAATCAAAAAAATGAATATACAATATTGCCTGAGTTTGAAGTGCGTTATACCAATGAAACCAAAAACGGAATTTATTGGGAGCTTTCGGCAAAGATTGACCTGCTATATCAGGACAACCAGGGCAAATGGCATCTTATTGACTATAAAACTAACAAAGGAAATTCGCCAGAAGCAATTACAAAATTCCATAGATATGATATCCAGATTCAGTTTTATCTCTATCTTCTCAAGAAAAAGTTCGGCATCAAAATACTTTCTGCCAGAATTTATTATTCGTATTTCAATAAATTTCTTAAAATTGAGCCTGTTGAAGATAAAGTATTAGAAAACTTGATTGAAAAATATATTGATTCTTTGGCTCTACCACTGACAGATTTACCAAAAGTAAAAGAATCTTTTCAAATAAAAAAAGAAACTCTGTGTCTCTTCACCCTTCGTCCCAATTTCATCGGGACTACGGAGAACGGGTGCGACTCTGTGGCAGATTCATATTCAGACAAGAATCTGGTTATTCTCACCCCGAATCGCAGCATAGCAAAGGAAATAAACAACAGCCTTCAGAACCCATTTATAAAGGCTTTCCGCATGCAGGATTATCTTACAAATCTGGCACAGACCTCACTGCCCAATATAATTGATAATAAAACTAAACATTTAGTCCTCAAGCATATTTTGGGAAAGGATGCCAATATAAGCATTCAGCATTTCACAGGTTTAATAGATGTTCTGGAGCAAGCAATTGAGCTTTTTTATCAAAACTGTAAAAATTCATCAAAAGCAATTAGACTCTTCCACAATCTTTATACTTCATATCAGAATTATCTCCATAAACACAACTTAACTGATACCTATTATGTCTATAATTCATTACTTACGCAATCCGAATTAGTTGCAAAAACTGATTTTCTACTTATTGGAGAATTCTATTTTAACGATTTTCCCATTTGGCGACGAATGCTGAACTTCATTAAAAATAATGCCAAATCTTTCTCGGTAATGCCCATTTCTAAAAATTCGCCAGCAAAAGTTTCCTGCAATAATTGTCTTAACTTACAGGATGAAGTTAGACAAGCTGCGGCAAAAACATTTGAGCTATTAAATAGCGGGGTTCCTTCAAACGAAATAAAAATTATACTTACTGATTATGAAAAATATTTCCCAATAGTAGAAGATATATTCCCCCAATATGGAATAAAATACAACTCTACAAAGGGCAGAAAAGTGAAATCGAGCCCTGTTTATGCCTTGTTTGACATCATTTTTAGACTTCTTCTTGAGCCATATAAATTTGAGAACATTTACGCATTCTTCAGCAATTCATTTGTTGTAACTGATTTAAATATTTCACTTATTGATTCATTTGTTAGAACTAATAATCTATCCAATCTTGAAGAGTTTATCAAACATCCTGATACCTTGAAACTGGAAACTGGAAACTGGAAACTGGGCGAGCAAAAACCAAGTTTCAAAAGACTATCTGAATTGCTAAACAAATCCTTTATAATCTCTGCTACCAAAAAGAAAGAGCCATCTTATTTTTTAGAAAAAATCAGGGATATCCTGAATAAATACAGAATACAGAATACAGAATACAGAATACTGAATACTGAGAACTCAAAAGCGTATAAAGTAATTTTGGAAACATTAGAAAGTCTGACAAAAGGTTACCAAAAATTAGGAAACGGAAAAGTATCTTTGCAAGGATTCTATAATGATTTCCACGATTGGTGTGACATTGTGGAATTCAAGATTGGCGAGGAATACATTGGAGTGGAAATACTGGGCTGTTGGGAAAGTATTTCGCATAGAGCCAGATATGGCGTTGTTCTGGGAATGGCAGAGGAGATTTTTCCAGGAAGCACAAGAGCAAATTTCTTTGTTCCTGATTTGGATGTTCAAAAAAGAAAGCTAAAGCAATCCCTATTTATACATTGGCAGAAAAATTACGAAGAACTATTCTTCCTTTTCCCTGAAAAAGATGATGAGGGAAATCAATTACAAAAATCATCTTTTATAAAAGACATTCCTGAGAAAGAATTCGTTAGAACAGAAAAAACTATCAGCAGAAAGGAATATTTTCAGGATTTAATCAGAAATGAAGAAAGAATCGTATTTCAAAACAACAAAGTATTAGAGAAGCTGTCTAAGAGAAACATTGAAGTCAAAGAAAACTCCATCTCTAAATTTGAGGGGAGGATAGATGGTTCTGATTTAAATATAGACCATTATAATGCAAGTGATATAAATCTATTGGCACGATGCCCGATGAGATACCTTTTCCAGAATATCCTTTCCCTTACAGAACTAAAAAGAATTGGAGTTGAATTTGAAAGACGAGATTGGGGAATTTTCGTGCACAAGGTTCTTGAAAGTTTTGGTAAAGATGGTGGATTTAACAAAAATCTACAACAAGCATTTACATTAATGAAACAAAAAGCCAACGAACAAATTGATGCTTTCCATTATGATATGAATAATATGTTTATAAGAAAAGAGTATGAAAAGTATGTAGCAGGATTGGATGATAACAGTCAGAACGGTATTCTGAGAAATTTCTTAGAGACTAACTTTAAAGCATTTCCAGGATTCCGTCCAATTAATTTTGAAAAAACTTTTGGAATAGATGATGATAATTTTCTTATTATAGATAGGAATGGCAAAAAAATTTATATTAGCGGTAGAATTGACAGAATAGATAAATTCAGGGATAATAAATCCCCAGCAGGGGATAAATATATTGTTTATGATTACAAAACCGGCAGAGAGAATACTTTTAAACTTATAAGAGAGAATATAGAATTTCAGC
>JAGGUR010000118.1 GCA_021158425.1 Candidatus Cloacimonadota bacterium
CCTAATATAATTAAAAACAATATCCTCATAAAAATTCTTCCATATAAAAATAAAAAGGATAATTTCTACTCCACATATACCAATCATTAACACAGCCAGTACATAATAATATAATGGGCAGAAATAGAAATATTAAAACAAGTTTATGTAATTTTCTCATAAGTTTAACTCTTTTCTATATTTGATACATGAATATATTTATACCTATATTTTATAATCCGTATTTCTTTAACACTTCTTCGGTTGGTTCACCTTTTTCATTCCAACCTCGTAGGGCATAATACTTATGAATTAATCCTTTAAAGAAATCCTTGCTGAGAATCTTTCCTTTCATAAATCCAGAAACTGATTCTTCTTTGAAAAATCGTTCTGGAATTATGTCATCTGTATGTTTTCTACCATTTCGTAAATTATATCTTCGTGCTAAATTCGTAATCCTTGCTCCAATCTCCATTAAAGATTCAGGAGTGTGATTGAATCCTGTGGCTGCGTTCAGGATTGGTACTAATCTATCAAATCCGTAGGGAACAAAATCACAAATTACAAGGCAATTACGAGTATTTATTTCGTCCAGTCCTTCTAAAACAGCTAAAGGAATATCCTCAATTTTGAAATCTGGTCCCATCTGACCTTCAGTTAACCATAGACGAGTATGACTGGCAAAATCCGCAACTGCCATTGCTACAGCCATTGTTAAGCAACCTTTAATGTTAACACCAGAAATTTCCATACCAAAAGTATTAATTGCAAATTCTTCGCTACCTTTTCCAATTATTCTTGATGCATCTCTTGTTCCATCAGAAAAAATCTTTCCAATGCCCTTTTTATATACCATCAATTTTAGGAGCTCTCTTTGAGCAGGAGCATTACCCCATTCTAACTCTAAACCTTCCCAATCTTCTAACAAACCTTTATCATAACATTCCATTGCAAATGAGCAAGTAATACCTGCACTAATTGTATCAAGTCCAAGATCATCACATATTATATTTGCAAGTGCAACATCTTTGCAGTCTGAGATTTCACACCCAGAACCAAGAAAAGCAGTGGTTTCATATTCAGGACCTTCAAGTTCGTGACCATCCCATCTTGCCAATTTAGCACACATTATTCCACAACTATAACATCCTGTATCTTTCCAGTTTAATACTCTTCTACAGGTTTCCGAGGTTATCCCCTCATATCCATCAAACTGACATTTCTGGAAATTCTTTGTTGGTAGAAAATTATAATCCTCCTGTCCCATACGAATCCACATCATTGTGCCTTTTTGACGACGGAATTTTATCTTCTCGTGATTTACAATATCTTTAGTAAGCAACCTGTTCAATTCCATAAACTTCTCTTCATCATAATATTTTATTGGATCATTACCATCAACAACAATGGCTTTTAAGTTTTTCGAACCCATTACTGCACCAACGCCCCCTCTTCCAAATTGACGATATTTTTCAACTCCAATACATGCAATCTTTGAAAGATTTTCTCCGGCAGGTCCTATTGTAGCAACACTTGGATTATTACCGGAATGAAGCTTTAATAATCCGTCATTTGTGAAAAATATTCCTTTACCCCAGAAACTTGAAGCATCTTTAATTTCAATCTTCTCGTCTGTTAGATAAATGTAAACAGGTTTTTCTGATTTTCCTGTTATAATAAGATAATCATATCCAGCTCTTTTCAAAGCTGGACCAAAGTGACCACCACAATGTGAATCATGAATAGATCCTGTAAGCGGTGAGCGAGTAACCAAACTTGTTCGAGCACTTGTCTGAATTCTTGTACCAGTAAAAGGTCCGTTAACAAAAATCATAGGATTGTCTGGTCCAAAAGGTTCAGGACTTGGTGCCATTTGTTCGAGTAATGCAAAACCCAATCCCTTACCTCCAATATACTTTTCCAAAAGTGCTTTATCAGTATCTCCGATTATATGTTTTCCAGTTGATAGATCGATATGTATCCATTTTCCTGTATATGACATAAATTCCTCCAAAATATTTTTATTTCACAGTACAAATTTTCTATTTGAAGTGTATAATGTAAAACCAAATAACAAGAATCAAATAATAAATAATTAGAAAAATCTAATAGATGAAGATTTTGAAATTTATTCAAATTAAATTCTATATAGAATCAATTCCTAATAATATTTAAAATGTCTACAAAAATTGAAAAACCTGTCTCAATTTTACCAGCTCCAGCACCCTGAATTGTAACTTTTCCAAGTAAATCTGTATCAAAAGTAAGGGCATTATTTGCACCGCCAACTCCCGTAAGTGGGTCAGATAGAGGTAATTTCACAGGTTTTACAGAAGCGATAATTTTATTTCCTTCAAGTTTTGTAGAGCCAATAAGTTTATATCGCATTCCTTCATTAGTAGCAGACTTAATATCTTCCAAAGTAATTTTGCTAATTCCTTGGCATGGCACATCATCAGGATGAACATCTCCACCAAGAAGGACATTGCTCAAAATAACTACTTTCGCAAGAGCATCAAATCCTTCAACATCAGCGGTTGGGTCAGCTTCTGCATAACCCAGTTCTTGAGCCTTTTTAAGAGCATATTCATAAGACCAACCTTCATCTTCCATTTTTGTAAGAATATAATTCGTTGTTCCGTTAAGAATTCCTTTCACTTCTGATATCTCACATCCCGCAAAGCATTCCCGAGCGAGATTAAAAACAGGGGTTCCGCTCATAACAGTTCCTTCTATCAGGAATTTAACTCCATTATCAGCAGCCAATTTGGAAAGTTTTTTATAATACAGTGCGGCAGGACCTTTATTTGAAGTTGTAACATTCATCCCTTTTTTCAATGCTTCTTCAATATGTGAAGTGGCGGGCTGGCCCGTTTTTATGTCAGTATAAGTCATTTCAGCCATTATATCAGCATCACATTGTTGGATAGTTTCAATCGCATTTAATCCTCTTATAGCAGAAGGGCCGACTTTATCATAGTCATCAACTTTTCCACCTTTACCCAAAACATCAAGCATAATGGAAATATCAATTCCATCTGGCTCAAGCAAGGAACCTTTCAGCATATCGGAAATTGCAACAACAGAAATATCTGCATTCTTATCTTTAATAATCTGTAGTAAGCCCTGGCCTACCGTTCCGCAACCTATGATTGCAAGTTTTGTTTTTGCCATTTTTCCTTCTCCTTTTTTTATAATTGATTTTTAATACAATTTGAAAGCCGTTTCACTGCCTCGGCTAACTGCTCTTTTGAAGCGTAAGAGAAATTGATTCTCATATGATTTTTGCTGGGATTCTCACCATAAAATACCTCACCAGGAACGAATGCAACCTTAAATTTAATAGCTTCATAGAAAAGTTCATGTGTATCAATGCGTTCAGGGACTGTAACCCAGAGAAAAAGTCCGCCTTCGGGTTTTGTCCATGTTACTCCCATTTCCTTGGGAAAATAGTTCTCCATCGTTTCTAAGAAAACATTAAGTTTTTCACGATAATAATTCCGGCATTTTTCAAGATGTCTTTCCATATCCATTTCAGTTAGAAAGGCAGTGCACATATCTTGATTGTATTTTGGTGTATTGAGAAGATTTCCTTCTTTTATATTAGTCATCTTTTCAATTACTTCTCTGGGACCGATATTAAAACCAACTCGTATTCCTGGGCAGAATAATTTTGAAAAAGTATATAATCCAATTACATTACCAGCATCTCGCTTTTGGTCAAGACCAAAAATTGAGGGAATGGTTTCTCCATAATATCGCAAATCACGATAAGGACTGTCCTCTACAA
>JAGGUR010000060.1 GCA_021158425.1 Candidatus Cloacimonadota bacterium
AATTATCAATATTTAAACAATGAGTAGGACTGCCATGTCCAAGATGACAAAGCAGGTTTGGTCCGAGATTTAATTGAGTATATAAATCTGATGATGTCCAATTTCCATTCATTTCATACAAAGTGGACATATCCCAATCAGTGGGAATACCAACCGTTGTATAGCCATTATTACTGCATCCACCGATTAACTCATTCATATAAGTTCCACCATAGGTAGTCGGATAATAAGGTGGTCCCCAAAGATACTCTCCAACAAGCAGAGCGGATTGCAACTCATCAGCCACAGGAGTTTCTGAGTAGAGCATCATTTTATTAATGGCATTAGCAATTTCTGCAGGATTGTTCATACAAATCCTTCCAATATAAAATTCTGCAAGAAGGTCTGCTTCATTGGGTTCACCCCATCTATCGTCATTATCATTATTCCAATCAGGACCTGAACCTGTAGCAGAGGTTCTGTCTAAACAGGCATAATACATATCAGCTGGAATATCATAGTCAATATAGCCGGTAGGATTAGAAAACAATCCACGATGAGGAATAATATTATCAGAAGGATTGTTAGGTGCTGTATCACCTCCTAAAAGGACAAATTTGATTGGACCATTTGAATACTGGTCAATAAAATAATTTCTGATTTTATCCTGCTCATCTACTCCAGTGTAATTAGTATAAATATCGCTAACTAATTCAATTTTAGTCCTATATCCACGATGAGCATGAAAATCTACCAGAGGTTGAAAATCATCAGCATAGTCTGCAGAGGTTACAATAATGTAATCATAAGCATCATCGTCTCTTGTTTTTGTAATTGTGTAATTATCAATTTTTTCTGGATTATCAACTAACTTTTGTAATCTTTTTTCTACCTGATGATTCTTGAATAAGAACCGTCCAGCAGCTGCAGCCGCATTATCGTATTCGGTTTCTATTGTAACAACTATCTTTTTGTAGTAGGATAATTCTCTTGTTGCGGGAATATACTTTATTGGTGTCAATGCCAGAAAACCGAGAGAATATCCAGCAAGGTAATGTGTGCTATAATTAGTGTATTGGCGTGATGGGAATTGAATTTCGCTTTGATAGATTTCCGGATTAGGTTCCGTGAATTTTGCTTCTTCTATTTTAGATAAAGGAACTTGTTGTTGCTTTGGATAAAGAATATAATTTCCTAAATTTACTTCGTCTGTCAGTGCAAGAGACACATTTACGATGCTTTCATTTTGAGGGAGTAATAATCTGATTCCAATATAAGGAATTGCAGGTTCGCCAGGAGTTCCTAAAGAGACTGCATCTTTCATCTGCAGTTTTGTGAAATTCCCCGCAGGTAACAAATTAGGTTCATCAAAGTAGTATGCTTTAGAAATGGTGCTTGCGTGACAAGTCATTGCTCCCATAAGAAGCAGTAATGTTGCGATTTTAAGTGCTTTCATTTAACACCTCTTTTTTATTATTTATTTATATAATTTTCCATTTTCAAATAATATTTCACCATCAACCAAAATTGTTTTATTAAGCATAAAGAATTGAGCTATCATATCAGAATCTACTTGACTTGCTTCCAATTCATCCCATCCGACTTGAAGGCTGAGTGCACCATAAATTTTTGAATTAATATACGGATGACCAATATTCTGATAAATTTCAGGATTAAGCCCGATACAGAATGAGCCAACCACATCTTTATCACCATCTGCATTATTGAACATTTTTTGGAGTTCTTGGTTGTTTTTTTGAGCAACTATCTTTGTTAATCTGCCTTTTTCAATTTTTATAAAAACATCTTCAAATTTTTTATCAAATAGATACGCAAAATCAGTATGAAATTCACCTTCTATATTTCCATTCTCAAGAAGCCCAACAACCATTCCACCTGGCAGTTCAGAATCAGAGGATTGTAAATTTGCTATACCATCCTTTATTTCAATAGTTCTTTCTTTTGGTAGAGAAATATTTAAACTGCTTCCGTTTCCATCTTGTATTTTTATGGATTTAGAAGATAGTAATCTTTGTTGTACAAATTCACACTCATTATGAAGAGAATCAGGTTCAATATTCAGAGATTTCCAATACATCTCTTTACAAAGTTCCGGGTTTAATTCTGCAATTTGATTATTTGCTAAAGTGTCAATAGTTAAAAAACGAACCTTTGTTTGATAGGTTTTGCGAATATTTTCTCTTTTGACTTCTTCAATCTGATTACTTTTTTCCATTAAATCCTGTGTAAAGCGGAATTCATTATCTTCTTCTAAAAATTCGCCAGAAAATATAATATGAGCATCAATTTTATCTAATAGAAAGTCACTGATTACATCTTTACAGGCAAATTTTAAAGGAACATTTTTTATAAAATTGTATTCCATTCTTTTTGTTAAGAATATAGGAATAGCATAAGCACCTTTTTTGGCGATTTCAACTATAAGGTCTTCGACTAATTTTTGATGCATAGGTTGATAGCTAATAACAACGATTTCATTTTCTTTGATTCCAAGATTTTGATTGATTATTTTATTAGCTAATTTTTTAAAACTGATTTTGATAATTTTTTCTCTATGCCAATCCTCAATTTCTTGATTTATGAAATTCTGTATTTTTTTCGCATTGTTAATATTTGCAGAACCAAGCGAAACATCTACGAAAAAATTTCTTGCTACTGCACGATAGAATTTTTTGACCGTCCCTCTTATTTGCTCAGTATGAATCAACTCAATCAAATTAGCATCTTCTAACTGCTTCATGTCATACCACAGAACATTGGGTTTGATTTTGAGAATTTTTCCTAAATCCTGTGCAGTATATTCATTATCTACAAGATATTGGAGAATTTTCAATCTTCTATCTGAGGATAATGTTTTTATTGCTTTAATGGTTGAAATATAAAATATATCTTGCATACTATTTTTTAATCAGAATTGCGGAGCTTATAAATAAACCCCGCAATAAAACCTATTTTTATTTATCTTAATATTATCATTTTTTTAATAATTTCTGTTTTATCAATTGAAAGTTTATAGAAGTAGATACCGTTTGCAACAGGTTTTCCAGAGTTATCCCTTCCATTCCATACCATACTATTCATTCCGCACTTCGCATTTTGCATTTTGAACTTCTTTACCAACTGACCTTTGATATTATAAATTTTTAGTTCGACATTATCTGCATTTTTCGGCAATGAGAAAGAGATATTTGTAGAGTTGACAACAGGATTAGGATAGTTTTGGTTTAGTGCAAATTTATTGGTTTCTTGAATATTGCCAACTGAAACATGAGGATGTA
>JAGGUR010000122.1 GCA_021158425.1 Candidatus Cloacimonadota bacterium
CCTTCGTTGTGAAGGTTTCAACCCATCTCTCAAATCTGGCAATGCCCGAGAGACTAAAACACTCATTGAGTATTTAAGGTATGAATTTTTCATTTCATCTTCAATATCAGCCTTGATAATTTGTCCTTTTCTTTCAATCATTCTTATCTCCTATCCGCCAGACCTGATTTTCGGGACTCCGTCTCGGAGCTGGCGGATTTGCCACAGAGGCACGGAGAACACAGAGATATTTTATAATTTAATTTTGTGTTTCTCCGGCCTACCCCGTTAAATACAAAGCTATTTGATCGGGATGTGCTTCTTATTGTTTTTTATCTCAAGATTAAACACTTTTTTATATCTATAGTTTTATTATTAACTACCAATTTATAAAAATAAATGCCTGAACTTACTGGTTTCCCATTTTCATCTTTTCTATCCCAAAATATGGAGTACTCAAGACTCTACGGGTTTCTTGTGGAGAGACTCTCCGCACTCCAAAATTTTCATCATTTGCTTTTTTACATTATAAATTTTCATTCGTGTCTCTTCGTGTTCATTCGTGGCTAAATATCCAAATCCTGCACATATTTTGCATTTTCAATAATAAATTCTCTTCTTGGCTTTACTTGAGTGCCCATTAGAATATCAAAAGTGCGGTCTGCTTCTACTGCATCTTCAATCATAATTTTTACAAGAGTTCGCCTTTCCGGGTCAAGGGTGGTTTCCCAAAGCTGGTCTGGATTCATCTCGCCTAAGCCCTTATATCTTTGAACTGCAATGCCTACATCACCAAACTCATTGATGATTCTGCCTTTTTCTTCATCAGAGAAAGCATATTTAACAGCTTTACCTTTTTTAATCTTATACAGTGGTGGTTTTGCAATAAATATATAACCATATTCAATAAGAGGTCTCATATATCTAAAGAAGAATGTAAGAATCAATGTTGCGATATGAGCACCATCTACATCAGCATCAGCCATAATAATAATCTTATGATAACGGACTTTTGAAATATCAAACTCATCAGAGATGCCAGCACCAATTGCAGAAATTATTGGTTCAATTTTGTCATTATTAAGAACTTTATCTAATCTTGCTTTTTCTACATTCAACATCTTACCCCACAAAGGCAGGATAGCCTGAAATCTTCTATCCCTTCCCTGTTTGGCTGAGCCGCCAGCAGAGTCACCTTCAACTATAAATAATTCACATCTTTCTGGCTCCTTTGAGGAACAGTCCGCTAATTTTATTGGTAGACTACCACTATCAAGAAGGCCTTTTCTGCGGGTAATCTCTTTGGCTTTCTGGGCAGCAGCTCTTGAACGAGCCGCAATTATTGCCTTGTTAATAATCTTACGAACAACAACGGGATTCTCTTCAAAAAAATCCGATAATTTTTCTCCAACAAGAGAATTTACAATCCCTTCTACATCTGTGTTAACCAATTTTGTCTTGGTCTGGCCTTCAAATTGTGGATTAGGTAATTTCACACTGATCACAGCGGTAACACCTTCCCTGATATCATCTCCACTTATTGTTATCTTTTCCTTTTTCAAAATCTGATAATCCTTAATATACTTATTTAGAGACCTTGTAAGTGCAAGTTTAAATCCAGTAAGATGGCTTCCTCCTTCAATAGTATTAATATTATTTGCGTATGAAAATATATTCTTATGGTATGATTCAGTATATTGAATTGCAGCTTCTACCTGAATACCATCTCTTTCACCAGAAATATATATTGGCGTTTTAAAGATAGGCACTTTGCTTTCGTTAAGAAATTTCACAAAAGATGCAATACCTCCAGTATATTTAAAGTTATGCTTTTTATCAGTTCTTTTATCCCAAATATTGATTTCCAAACCTTTATTTAAAAAGGATAACTCACGCAATCTTTGTGAAAGAATATCAAAGCTAAACTCAGTTGTGTCAAAAATCTCATCATCAGGAATAAAAGTAACATCTGTGCCAGTTCTTTTCGTATTACCAACTATCTCTACTTTAGATTTTACTTTACCCTTTTCATAGCATTGTCTATAAATCTTTCCGTCTTTATATACTTTGACTTCCAGCCATTTTGATAAGGCATTTACAACTGAGACCCCGACTCCATGCAATCCACCGGCAACTTTGTATATCTTATCATCAAATTTTCCGCCAGCATGCAACATAGTCATAACAACCTGAACAGCTGGAAGTTTCTGCTCTTTATGCATATCAACAGGAATGCCTCTCCCATTATCTTTAATTAAAATTGAACCATCAGTGTTAATTATGACATCAATTTTTGTACAAAAACCTGACATTGCCTCATCAATACTATTATCAACCACTTCAAAAACTAAATGGTGCAATCCTCGTTCCCCAACCCCGCCAATATACATTGATGGCCGTTTACGAACTGCACTTAATCCTTTTAAAACCTTAATCTTTCTTGCATCATATTTGGCTGTCATTTCTTAACCTCTCTATAAAAAATAAAATCTATAAAACATTATTTTGTCGTATCTTCTAAATCCTCTAAAAATGTATCGTATATACCCTTATCACCACTAATTTTGGTTGGTATTTTTCCCAAACTTACAACTAAATTTACTTTTGAATGTTTCGGCACATCCATACCATAAACAGGCTGGCTATATATCACCTTGTGTGCCATAATCTCATTTGAGTAGGAATAATTTATACTTCCAACTTGCAGACCTGTATTCATTAACCGATTTTTTGCTTCATTTATTGAAAGATTATCAAGAATAGGAATTTTCACTAATTCAGGACCTTTGCTTACAATGACATCAATCGTATAACCTTTTTTCACCATACTATTTGCAGGCGGGTCTTGTGCTATAATACTGCCCTCTAATATGTCGCTACTATTTCTTGCACCAATTTCATCAATGTATAATCCTAATTTATAAAGGTCATGCTGTGCTTTTTCATAATTTTTATTAATTAAATCTGGTACAGCAACCTCATTCCTGTGACGTGTATAAATTATCATAAAAGTTCTTGTTAAAACATATCCAAAGAGAAAGATGACAATAAGACTTAAAATTGCAAAAAAAATAGTTTTTAAAGTTTTCATCTGAAAATACCTCACCGCAGAGACGCAGAGTTCGCAGAGAAAATCTAATAACTCTACTCATCCGCCAGTTGGCGGATTCATGCTTCTTTGTCCACCAGCTGGTGGATGTATGTTTCATATTATCTCTTTCTTAAGAGTGCAGAAAATGTTCCATCAATATTATGTTTAAATGGATAACTCTTTACATAAGAGTTAGTTATTAAACTTTTCTCAACAAAATTATCAGGTTTTTCTAAGTAAAATTCATTGTGAAGTTCTAAAAAATTTTCTATCTGTTTTTCATTTTCATCTGGGTTTAATGTACAGGTAGAATATACAATAATCCCATCATTTCTGACCAATTTGCTGGCATTATCTAATATTCTCTTTTGTAAGGGAATCAAGGATTTTA
>JAGGUR010000029.1 GCA_021158425.1 Candidatus Cloacimonadota bacterium
TCAATTTTTAGACGGGCAGAAACCTTGCAAATAAAGTTCGTTTATCAAAATGTAAAAAATAAACTCAAAAAACTTATGGAGATTAAAAAGGATTTTGATGTTGAATTTAATCAGATTATCTATGTTGGAGATGATTGGAACGATTTTCCTGTGCTTGAAAAAGTGGGGCTTCCAATATGTGTGAAATCCGCACCAGAGGAAATTAAAGAAATTTGTAAATTTGTAACAACCAAAGATGGTGGAGATGGAGCTGTTCGGGAAGCAATCGAATTTGTGCTAAAAAAAGAAGGAATATATCAAGAAGCAATTCATAAGTTATTATCTTACCTGAAAAGTGTAGAATGAAAAAAAAAATAGCAATCTTAATTCGTAATTCTTCATTTCTAGTTATTATATTGCTTCTACTTTGCTGTGAAAATAGAGAAGAGAATATTTCATCAGAAGCTCCAATCCTTGCCAGCATAGAAACTACTGATACATTAATAATCTACAGCTCATCTCAAAACAAGATTGAATGGATACTACATTCGGATTTCTTGCAAAAATTTGCTGACAAAAATATTATGAATTTTAGAAATGTAAAATTGGAAATATTTGACCAGAATCAGAATCTCTCTTCTACTATTTTTGCTGATAGCGCAAAAGTGGATGAAAACAAAAATCTTATTATTACAAAAGGCAATATAAAAATCTTTTCCAAAGAAGGAGATTTGTTTGGTAATGTTCTTACATGGAATAGAAATAATGATAAAATATTTTCTGACGACTGGGTCAAAATCGTTAAAGATGGAAACACCATATATGGAGAGCAATTGCGAACCGATTCCCATTTTGAGCATGTTGTTCTGCAAAAAGTTTCAGCCAAGGGTGAAATAAGTGAGAGCAAAGTTGTCTGGTAAATCTGTCTTTCTCCTATTATTGTTCTGTATAACCTCTACCTTTGCCCTTGCATCTTCCTCAAAAAGTACACATCATTATCTTCTCAAAAATGCAGATATTGTGAAAATTGATAAGGTTATTAATGATACAATAACCATACTTACTGGCAATGTAAATCTAATCTATGATGACATTGAATTTTTTGCAGATAATGCACAAATCTTCCAAAATAAGAAAAGGATCAAACTCACAGGAAATGTTAAGGCAATTGATGATACGCTGGAAGCAGGAGCACAAAAAGCAACTTATTTGCATAAAGAAAATGAATTGTTTTTAGAAAGGAGAGCTTATTTTATTGAGAAAAATAGTCAAATGCAGAAGCAAAAACACATACGAGCTGATAAAATCAATTATTTTAGAGGTAAAAAATTAGTGGAAGCAGAAGGAAATATTTTTGCAAATGACCTTGCTCAAGATATGAATCTTATGTGCGGACATTTCAAATATGATATAGAAAAAGGATACGGTGTTGCAAGAAATAATCCTGAACTTACATTTCAACGCAAAAAAACCGCTAAGATATATAGTAAGCAAATGGAGTTTTTTTATAATAAGCATAAATTTACTGCTACTTATAATGTACGAATAGAGACAAAGGACTCACACACAAATGCTCGCTTCCTTATTTATTTTCAGGATGATAAAAAAGCCGTGCTACTTGGCAATCCAGAGTTTCATAGTGATACATCTGATGCCTTTGCTATGGAATTCCACATTTTCTTTAATGAGGAGACCATTGATAAAATTTTTCTTATAAAAGATGGAGAGATTCATTTCAGAAGTAAAGACCAAACTGAGAAATTGAACTATCTCTTTGCCGATAAGGTTATGCTGGATTTGGAGAACGAAAAACTTTACTATATTAACGCTGAGGAGGTTACAAAAAGCTTTTTGCAACAGTCAAAAACTAAAGAGAAGGAGCCTTATATAAATAAATTGAAAGCTAAAGGATTAGATGTGTTTTTTGATGATAATGAAAATTTGGAGAAAGTTATAGCTTCTGAAAATATTAAAGGCATCTATAAATTTTTACCCAAAGAATAATGTCTGATGACGCTGAAAAAAATAATCCCGATGTATCGGGATGAAAAATATAAAAAACCTGCTGCTGAAATGAAAAGTATTATAGAAACTAAAAACCTCGTTAAGATTTACGGGAAGAAGAGGGTTGTAAATGAGGTTTCTATTCGGGTTAAGCAAGGTGAAATTGTAGGTTTGCTTGGACCTAATGGTGCTGGCAAGACCACAACTTTTCATATGATGATTGGATTGACCAAACCAAACTCTGGTTCCGTCTTTCTTAATGAAAAAGATATTACCAAAATGCCTATGTTTCAGCGAGCACGACTGGGAATTGGCTATCTCTCTCAAGAGCCATCCGTTTTCAGTAAGCTAACAGTAAAGGATAATATTCTGGCAATCCTTGAAACGCAAAATATGTCTAAAAAACAGCGAAAAGAGAAGTTAGAGGAATCATTAGCAGATTTAGGACTTAGTAAACTTGCCAATCAGAAAGCATACTCACTTTCTGGTGGAGAAAGAAGAAAATTGGAGATTACCCGTTCTTTAATTACCAACCCACTTTTCCTTTTTTTGGATGAGCCATTCTCCGGTGTTGACCCTTTAGCTGTTTCAGATATTCAGGATATAATAAAAAAATTGCAGAAAAAGAATATTGGCATCTTAATTACTGACCATAATGTTCTGGACACTTTACAAATCACAGATAGGGCATATATTATTTACGAAGGTAGACTCCTTCTTTCTGGCACTTCAAAGGAACTTGTTAATGATTCACAAGCCAGGAAAATCTATCTGGGAGAAAAATTTTTAAAATATGATTTCTAAAATATACTACTTGTTCTATTACACTTGCTAAAGACTGAATTGTTTATTTTTTTTGTAATTAGTTCTCCATTCAGCTTATCAAGACTAAATTATTAAAGATGAGAGAAGTTTCTGTAAGAAAACCTAACTGGTTGAAAGCCAAAAGACTTGGTTCTGCAAAAACTGCTTATATCTCCAGAATAATGGCTGAAAATAATCTTTATACTGTTTGTGAGAGCGCTAAATGTCCTAATAGAGGCGAGTGCTTTGAAAAAGGGAGAGCAGTATTTTTAATCTTAGGAAATATTTGTACGCGGAATTGTAGATTTTGTGCAATAAAGACAGGAAAAAATTTACTTCCACCCGACCCTGATGAGCCTAAGAGAGTTGCCGAAATGTCAAAGAAACTCGGTCTAAAACATATTATCATTACCTCAGTTACTCGTGATGATTTACCAGATGGAGGTGCAGCCCACTTTGTAAATACTATTAGAGAAATTAGAAATTCTTTAGGAAAGGATGTTCTGATTGAAGTACTAACACCAGATTTTTCAGGTGAAAAATCCTCTGTAGATTTAATTATTAAAGAAAAGCCAACAGTATTTAATCATAATCTTGAAACAATCAAAAGGCTTTATTCTCATATTCGGCCTCAAGCAGACTATAATAGGTCTCTGTCTATACTTCGTTATGTTAAAGAGCAAAATCCAGAAATCCTTACTAAAACAGGCATAATGGTAGGATTAGGAGAGAAAACTTATGAAGTTTTAGATTTGATTTCTGAAGCTAGAAATAATTTTGTTGACATTATTACCATTGGGCAGTACTTACAACCTGACAAAAATAATTGTCCAGTTAAGGATTTTATTCATCCTGAAGTATTTGATTTTTATAAGTCAGAAGCAAAAAAAATGGGTTTTATGCATATAGAATCAGGACCATTGATAAGAAGTTCATATTATACAAAAAGTTTGGATGAGATAATAAAAGGCTTAGGAAGTTACCTTAGCAGTTACCAAAAACAAAGAAAGATAGGTTAAATCCACCGAAGGAGGATAAAGATGCAAATCACAATTACAGCAAGACATTTTGAGTTAACAAGTTCAGTAAAAGAATATGCAGAGACTGAAATAAGAGGATTGAAAAAATACTTTGACCAAATCATAATTGCAGATATGATATTGAGAGTTGAAAAAAATAGAAATATAGCAGAACTACATATTCAAGTAAA
>JAGGUR010000128.1 GCA_021158425.1 Candidatus Cloacimonadota bacterium
ACTTTCGTTTTCTAAATTTTACTTCTGTACCATCAAATTGCTTTTTTATGTCTGCAATGTCTTTTTCTGGATTAGTGCTGTGTATTAATTTTAAATGATTATATCTATTACATGCTGTTATAACCTTCGTGGATGGTGATTTTGAAACCACAAGATATATGAGATGTAGGTCTTTCCGTTTTTTAAGGTAATATTTCATTTTGGGAATATCCTCTTCGGAGAGTTTCTCAGCATACACGAATGCTACGATTTTTTTGTGACTTTTTGGAGAGACCTTACTTCGGGTTAATCTTCCTTTCATTTTTTACCTCCATTGTAATTTTTACCACAGAGAGTAGGACTTGTTAGTCCTATAATGAGTAAACTGGTACAGCAGTTAACCAGTTCCCACTTTCCTTTGTGGTTATTTAAGTGCTTTATCAATCATTTTAATTAAACCCTCATCCTCAAAAGGTTTGAAGATTATATTGTGCAGACCATCTTTTCTTGCTTTTACTAAAACATGATTAGGGTCATACCCAAAACCTGTCATCATAATAATTGGGATATTGTCATCAAAATTTCTAATTTGCGAATACAGTTCATACCCATCCATATCTGGCATTGCGATGTCAGTTAAGACAAGGTCAACTTTGCCTTCACGAATTTTTTGCAGAGCATCAAAACCATTATCTACAATAATACTGTTGAAGTTAAATTTTTTCAAAATATACTCAAGATAATTTAATGTATCTTGCTCATCATCAACTATGAGAATTGTTTTCATTGTATTGAATCTTTATCTGTTATTTTTTGATAAGCCCCAAGATATTTCTCTTTTTTTAAAAGTGTTTCCTGGAAGCTGTAAAATTTCATAATTCGGATTAACATTATTTATTTTTTCAATACATTTGTCAGAAAGATAATCACGCACAAATTGTTTATTATCATAACTTTTTTGCGGAGTTCTTTTTCTATATATAGAAGCATCGTAAAAACGAGAAGAGCCAGGTGTTAGAATTTCATCAATCAAGAATAATTTGCCATTTGGAATAAAATTCGGTAGTATATAATCAAATACAGAAATTCTATCTGAAGCAACTATAAGCATCTTGTCATCAAGGTCGTAAATATTCCTAACTTTACCCTTTTTGTATGGGAATAAATTTTTGAATTTATATATATACTTTTTTTGTATAAGAGAAAATTAAAATTTCTAATGCTCAATTTCATAGGTATATGATATTGGAGCTGCTTTTTTCAACATTGCAGAAACACCACAATAACGGTCTTGAGATAATTTAATCGCTTTTTCCAATTTATCTTTATCAACATTACCGGAAATTTTATAATGTATTTTTATTGATTTAAATACTCTTGGGTGCTCATCTGTAAGTTCTGCTTCAGCAGTAACTGAAAAATCATTAAAGTCCACACGCATTTTTCTAAGTAAAGAGACGACATCCATAGCTGTGCATCCAATAAGTCCCATCAGTACAAGTTCTTTTGGTCGTGAACCCTGGTCAAGACTTAGCTTTTTATCTGCATCAATAATGATGCTGTGATTGGAATCTGAAACTGCAGAGAATTGTAGGTTATCAATATATTTAACTTTTGCTTTCATATTTTACAGTTAATTTATTACTACTTGTAATTTTTTTGTCAAATTTTATTTTAAAAATTTCAATCTTTTTTTTATTTTTCTTGACAATAATAAAAATATATTAAAATTGAACAATTGTTGGAAGTCACTCTAATCCAGATGAAGAAACTTTTCTGAAACCGGTTTGGAATGCCTTATACCAACAGTATTAATATAAAGGAGATTTCTGTCTAATGGCAAAAACCGAAACAGGTACTGTCAAATGGTTCAATGCTACAAAAGGTTTTGGCTTCATTGAGCGCGAGAATGGTGAAGATGTTTTTGTTCACTATAGTTCTCTTAAGGGTGAAGGATATCGCTCTTTAGAGGAAGGACAAAAAGTAAGTTTCACTGTTGTAAAAGGAACTAAAGGTCCACAAGCACAAGATGTTGTGAAATTATAGCTTGGATACATACAGTATATTGAAAGTGCGGTGTGCATGCAATTGTGCACCGCACTGTTTTTTATTGACAAAGATTCTACAAGACATTGTCTTACTTGAAATTTTATTAATAGAGTTTTAAGTCTTTCTTATTCTAATAAAGAACTAATTACAGATTATTAAAAATAATCAAAAAAATCTCGGGAATACTATCACCAATATTTGCAAAACAATATTAGTATAAATTCCAGCCATTATATCATCCGCGATAACTCCCCATCCGTGTGGTAATTCTTGAATTTGATGTATTGGAGTTGGTTTTGCAATATCAAATACTCTAAAAATAACAAAAGCATAAATAGCTATCATTAATGAATGGGGGAGAAAAAGGATTGCAACGCAATAGCCAAGAACTTCATCAATAACTATTTTATGGCTGTCATGTCCCAAGTCCTTTTCTGCTTTTTTTATAATCGGAACAAATATAAGACTAACTAAAACAATAATAATTATGAGTAAGAGATTTTCTGTTGTTGTAAGCTCGGGGAGGAAAAAATAATATAAAACAGCAGTTACTGCACTGGTAAGTGTTCCTGATGCAACTGGAAAGTAACCAATAAAAAATACAGAGACTAAAAGATTTCTTATGAATTTACTCATTTTTTACCACTAAGACACAAAGAATTTTTTACTACATATTTAATATTTATAATGAAATAATAAATTATAGTTGTCAGCTAATTTATTATATTAAGAGACTTTGTCTTTCCGACACAGTAACATGATTTTAAAGTTTACAGGCAATTGAAAGATTAAAAATATTTCACAAAACACAATTTCTTATTTGTGGTAATTCGTGGCTTAATTGTCTTCAACTCTTTTTATATCAGCACCAAGCTGAGCAAGTTTATTTTCCAGTCTTTCATATCCTCTATCCAGGTGGTATACACGAGAAATTTCAGTTTCACCTTCTGAAGCTAATGCAGCAATAACCAATGCGGCAGCTGCTCTAATATCAGATGCCATTAATGGTGCCCCTGTCAGCTGATTTCCACCATGTATAACAATTCTGTTTTTGTCTAATTTTATGTCTGCACCAAGTCTTTGCAATTCACTAATATACATAAACCTATCTGAGAATATATTTTCATCAATAATGCTTTTACCTTTTATTGTAGAGAGTAAAGAGGCAAAAGGTGCTTGTAAATCAGTTGGAAAAGCAGGGTATGGATTTGTGGAGATTTCTATTGGGTTTTTACCTTTACCAGAGATTGTAATTGAATCATTATTAACATTAACAGAGAAGCCGATTTCTCTTAGCTTTTCAAGCACTATACCCAGGTCAGACGGGCAGCAATTTTTCACAGTAATTTCCCCTTTAGTAATTGCTGCGGCAAGTAATAATGTTCCGGTTTCAATACGGTCTGGAATAAGAGATACATCAGCAGGATGCAAATTCTGGCCCCCATTTACTGTTAGACAATCTGTTCCAACGCCTTCAATTTTAGCCCCCATTTTGATTAAAAAATCTGCAAGAGCATTTATTTCTGGCTCACAAGCTGCGTTTCTTATGATTGTTGTTCCGTCAGCAAGGACAGAAGCCATCAGAATATTGGCGGTTGCGCCAACACTCCTCTGTTCAAAAATTATCTCATTACCGTGCAATTTTTTTGCCTCTGCATTAATATATCCATGCTCAATTTCGACATTTGTCCCTAATTTTTGCAAGCCCTCTAAGTGCAGGTTAATAGGTCTGGCTCCCAATGCACATCCACCAGGGAATGATACTCTTGCTTTTCCGCATCTTGCAACAAGTGGTCCTAAGACATAGATAGAAGCACGCATTCTTTTAACCAAATCATAAGGTGCTTCATAGCAGATGCAGCTGTCAGTATGGATTTTTAGTTCGTGATTTTTAAATTCTACTTTTGAACCCAAAATACTAAGTAGTTCTGCCATTGTTCTAATATCTATTATATTCGGGACATTATTAATAGTATAGTTGCCGGCTGCAAGAAGAGTTGCTGCCATAATTGGCAATCCAGCATTCTTTGAGCCACTAACAGAAGTAATGCCTTTTAGTTTTTTTGCCTTTCCTCTGATTTTAAATTTATACATTACTTTATAATCCTGTATTATAGATTGCTAATTTTTTTCTAAAACAAGAACACGATATAAATTATTGTAATCTTTTATGCTGTCAATGATTTTATAATTAAATTTATGAATGATTTTTTCCATATCATCTTTTTGATTTGCTCCTATTTCAAAGAAAATCTTTGCATCTTTGTTTAGAAAATTTTCTGCATTTTGTAAAATTTTTTTATAATATGTAAGACCTTTTTCTCCACCAAACAAAGCTGATTTTGGCTCATAATTTTTAACTTCTTTTTGAAGGTTTTGAAATTGCTTTTCAGAAATATAGGGTGGATTAGAAATAATAATATCAAATTTTCCAGACAAATCTTTAGATGTATCAGATTGGATTAGTTGGATATTCTGGATATGATGCAATTCAATATTCTTTTTAGCATTTTCTAAAGCGGTTTTAGAAATATCAGTAGCAACGAATAGTATTTTATTTTGGGTATTTGAAAAATATTTACTTATAGAGATTGGTATAATTCCGGTTCCTGTTCCAATATCTAAGACATTCCAGTTATTTTTGTTGGATTGCTTTATATATGAAATAACAGTGTCAACTAAGATTTCCGTTTCCGGTCTGGGAATTAATACGCCTTCATCAACAAGAAATTTATATCCATAAAATTCTGTTTCACCCAGCAGATATTGAAGAGGGTAATGAGTTGCTCTTTTTTTTACCAAATTTCTTATTTCTTCTCTCTCTTTAGGGTTCAGGAGTTTATCATGATTAAGATACAATTCCATTCTTGAGCAGTTTAAGACCCTTGCAATTATCATTTCTGCATTTAATTGGGGTGATAGAATCTTATTTTTTTTAAAGTAATTGGAAGTCCATAAAAGAACATCTTTGACTGTCCAGATTTCTTTGTTTTTTTTATTTTTCATATGTAAATCCTTTCACCACAAAAGGCACCCCGATACAGTCATACTTCCCTACGGGGCAGGCAAAGAACACAAAGAAAAAAAATATAACCTCTCATTCCCATCCGTCTTGGCTCGGCCAAGCCGAGACAGAAGCCCTACCTCCCGATTATATCGGGGGGGATTGGGAATGCTTACATTTTTTTGGTATTTAATATTTATTTGATTTTATTGTCAAAGTTTTGTATTCAGATTGTTGCTAATTTGATAAAAAAGAGCTCCAACAAAATTGGAGCCCTTAGCTTTAATCTTAAGAATAGAGATGGATTTTATCTTAATAGTATCATTTTTTTGGTAATGCTTTTCGTATCTGTGGAGAGTTTGTAAAAATAGATACCATTTGCAACGGGTTTTCCATAATCATTTCTCCCATCCCACTCTATCTCATGGTTACCTACTTTCATTAGCTCACTAACTAAAGTTTTTATCCTTTGACCTTTGATATTGTATATATCTAATTGAATATTATTTGAATTTTTGATGGAAAAAGAAATATTGGTATTGTGTGTAAAGGGATTAGGATATACACTTATTATTTCATAATTCGTAATTGGTAATTCGTAATTATCGTCAACGCTTTGTCCACCCGATAGAGTATATACTGTTGCAATATTAAATGGTTGACCATTGTTAATAATGATTTCATTCTTACCATTACCGTTAAAGTCACCAAGATTGCAACCATATTCTCCAAGCCATCCATTGGGATTATTGCCCTGAATAATAATATCAGGTTCTGTATCAAAGTCTTCACCACCATAATATATATAGACCTTATTTTCAATTCTCACTGCAACAACTATATCAGAAAATCCATCGTTATTTATGTCACAATAGAATAGATTCGAAATATAAGCATTACACTGAATTTGGGTATCATATGCTAAACTATCATCTATGCAGCCCAAATATACATCTATATATTCTAAATTATCATCTATATACAAAGGAATTATGAGATCATCAAAGTTATCTCCATTAATATCACAATTAGAAGTAGGGTGACCCAAAGAAACATTATACAATTTATCAATTTCATAATCCATTACTGTGTCCATATCTGGTCCGCCAAGATAGATTTCATATTTTAATGGTCCTCCCCATTCAATATATCTACTTGTAATAAGGTCATCATAACCATCACCGTTTATATCACCCGCGGTTTTATATTTTCCAAATTCATCTCCCATTATACCCTGGATATGAAAATCAGGTATAGTATCTATTTCTTCACCACCAAAGAACAGATCTACCTGTCCATTCCAGAATAATGAGGGACCTATACCTCCAGCTAAAATATCATCATAACCATCACCGTTGAAATCATATCCACCGTTTATCCCATTAAAACATAGATGATAGGGATCAGGAGCATAATTTTCACCGTGTAATATAAGTTCAGGTTCAATGTCAATACTATCTCCACCCAGACATATATAAATATCACCGGGATCTCCCCAATCAGTGCAGACACCATAAACAATGTCATTAT
>JAGGUR010000011.1 GCA_021158425.1 Candidatus Cloacimonadota bacterium
CTGAGAGGAAAATTCCGAAAAAGTGTTTCTGCAAAGGATCTCATTCTAAAAATCATCGGTGATTTAAAAGCAGACGGAGCAAATTACAAATCAGTTGAATATCATGGAGATGGAATAAAAAATCTATCAATTTCAGACAGGATGACAATATCAAATATGGCTGTTGAAATGGGAGCAAAAAATAGTGCCTTCCCTGTTGATGAAAAAACAAGAGCGTGGCTAACAAAGAATGGAGTAAAAAAAGATGATTATTCAGAAATTTGGTCAGATGAGGATGTGAAATATGAAAAGATATTTTCTTATGATTTGAATACAATTAATCCACAAGTTGCATTTCCGCATTCAGTTGATAATGTGAAAGATATTTCAGAAGCAGTTGGTATCAAAGTTGACCAATGTTTTGTTGGAACTTGCACAAATGGAAGGATTGAGGATTTACATATTGCTGCTAAGATTCTTAAGGGTAATAAGGTCAATCCAAGCACGAGACTATTAATTTTACCTGCATCTCGCAGGATATACCAAGAAGCTGTTCAAGATGGCACTTTAGCTGTTTTGAATGAAAGTGGAGCCGTAATACTGCCACCAGGATGCGGACCTTGTCTTGGTGCACATCAAGGAGTTATGGCAGATGGAGAGGTAACTATCTCAACTGCGAATAGAAATTTCAAAGGAAGAATGGGTAATAAAACT
The DNA here is from genome assembly GCA_021158425.1 of Candidatus Cloacimonadota bacterium. Classification (GTDB taxonomy): domain Bacteria; phylum Cloacimonadota; class Cloacimonadia; order JGIOTU-2; family JGIOTU-2; genus JAGMCF01. Next base: position 694 of record JAGGUR010000011.1, read on the forward strand.
GCGTTTATTTATCTTGCTTCGCCTGCAACTGTTGCCGCTTCCGCAATAAATGGTGAAATAACTGACCCAAGAAAAATGTAAGATGAATAAAATTGTAATTAATCACTAAATTGTGTTTTGGACTCTATAAATTTGATAAAAAAATTTGTTGACAATCAATATTAAAAAAATATTTTAAATTGTAGTATGCATAAATTTACTAAAGAATAAATTTTCAAAGGAAGCAATATGGAGCTAAAAGAAAAAGTGGAGAAGACATTAAATAAGATACGCCCTGCACTTATCGGTGATGGCGGAAATGTCCAGCTTGTGAGCGTTTCTGGAAATGGCATTGTTACTGTTAAATTGCAAGGCGCTTGCAGAGGCTGTCCGTTCGCACAAATGACTTTGCAATATAGTATAGAGAAAAAATTAAAGGACGAAATACCTGAAATAAAAACAGTAAAAGCTGTTTAATATTATAGAAAAATGAAACCTTTAATAAAAAAAACAGCAGGAATTACCTTAGTTGTATTAGGAATCTTTGGTTTATTTCTGCCATTCCTGCAAGGTACTTTAATGATAGTGGCAGGTTTGACAATGTTAGGTGATAAGCGAATTGTAAATCTAATTAAGAAAGGGAAAGAGTATTTTAGAAAAAGAAAAGGTTCTCAATAGAAATTAAACTTTATCTTTCCTTACAATTTAATTTGTAAACCTTACGGATGGTTGCCTGTCTCCCCAATTTCATTCAGTCTCGGCGCCCAGACGGACATGAAGCCAAGACGAGAAAACCTCCGCAATGGTTTACCCGTATCCGACCATTACGGCAAAAGGGAGTCTGCTATAACTTCAAAATCAACTACCGCAATGGTTACTGCATCCGACCATTACGAAGGTTTCTCCGCCAGCTCAACCATTCGTAAGGTCTATCGTAAAATAGTTACTTAATTTTTTCAGATGCGGGTGTATTCTCCTCTTGCGGTAAAATTTTCACCAAGACTTTCTCTATCTTTTTTGCTGTTACTTGCTTAATTGTAAATTCGTAATTTTTAATTAGACACTTTTCATTATAGCGAGGAATTCGTTCAAATTTAGTTATAAGTAAGCCAGCTAATGTTTCGTACTCGCCTTGATCCAAATTAATGTTATAATCTTCAATCAAACGTTCAATTTCCACTTCACCATTAATCATATAAGAGTTCTCATTTATCTTAAAGATATCTTTTTCTTCTGCATCGTATTCATCTTCAATTTCTCCAACAAGTTCTTCTAAAAGGTCTTCAACAGAGATGATTCCTGCGGTACCGCCATATTCATCAACAATAATAGCTAAAGGTGTTTTATTCTCCTGCATTTTTTTTAGAAGAGTTGTAGCTTTCATAACTTCGGGTACAAAATATGCTTTTCTCATATATTTCCCAGCAGGTTCAGAAATATCAGCTACATCCAATAAGTCGTGTATTACCAGCATACCTTGCACATGGTCAATATCATTTTTGTACACTGGAAATCGTGTGAACCCTTCTTTCCTTGAAAGTTCAATAACTTCTTTTATTGGGGTTTCAGTTTTTATTCCTATTATATTTGTTCTGGGAATCATAATATTTTTAGCAGTAAGGTCTCTAAAATCAAGCACTTCTTCAATCAAATCATGTTCATCTTTTTTTACCTCACCATTCTTTTCCGCTTCACCTAAAAGATAAGACAGGTCCTCTTTTGTAAAAATCTGCGTGCTTTTTCGTTTTGATATTCTTAGAAGTTTCAGAATTCCATAATTAATCTTACTTAATAACCAGATAACCGGTGTAAATATAAAAGCAAAGAATCTTATAATAAAAAACAATTTTGGAATTGCATGCTCAGCTTTGTTACGAAGAATTATTTTAGGTATTATCTCAGCAAAGACAAGCAAAGCACCAGCAAGAATTAAGGTTGCAATAGCTTCGGACAGAATACCTTTCTTTACAATATATGCTGTAAAGACAGAAGAAACAACTACTACGGAAATATTTGTTCCAATTAATGTGGTGCCCAGAACCTTATCAGGATTAGATATGAAATCGTAGATTGTTTTTTTCTTTTTATCTTTTGAAGCTTGATGTTTAAGTTTGTGCCTGTCTAAAGAGATTAGTCCAATTTCTGCACCAGAAAAGAATGCAGATCCTATAAAGAATATTGCAACAATAATTATACTTATCATTTTTCTGCGATTGCTTCTTTTTGAATTGCAATGTGTAAAGCTTCAATAAGGCTATCAAGATTTCCGTTCATTACAGCTTCCAGATTGTGAGTCGTATAATTTATTCTATGGTCTGTTAAACGAGATTGCGGAAAATTATAGGTACGTATCTTTGCACTTCTGTCTCCAGTTCCAACCATAAGCTTTCTTTTATTTGCAATTGATTGTTGCTGTTTTTGTATCTCCTGGTCTAATAAGCGGGAACGCAAGACCTTTAAAGCTTTTATTTTATTTTTCAGTTGAGATTTCTCATCCTGGCAGGTTACAACCATTCCAGTTGGAATATATGTTATTCTTACAGCAGAATCTGTTGTATTAACACTCTGTCCACCAGGTCCTGAGGAGTGGAAAACATCAATTTTTAAATCACTTTTATCAATTTTGAAATCAATCTCTTGTGCTTCTGGTAACACGACAACGGATGCTGCAGATGTGTGTATTCTACCGCTGGATTCTGTTTCAGGTACCCTTTGAACACGATGAACTCCGCTTTCGTATTTCAATGTGCCATAAGCATTTTTACCTATAACTTCAAACGAGATTTCTTTAAATCCACCAATTCCAGTTGGACTGGAATTCATAATATCAATTTTCCAACCCTTGTTTTCAATGTAGTGGGAATACATTCTAAAAAGGTCTGAAGTGAAAAGAGAAGCCTCTTCGCCACCTGTTCCAGCCCTGATTTCCATTATCGCATTCTTAATATCATTTTTATCTTTAGGAATTAAAAGTGATTTAAGTTGTTTTAACAGCCTCTCTGCTTTCTCTTCCAATTCAAAGTTTTCTTCTTCTAATAATTGAATTAATTCCGGGTCATCTTCATTTTTGCAAACTTGTTTATTCTCAATTATCGTCTTATTCGTTTTTTCTAATTCATTATAACAATTTAGAATTTCGGAAACATCTTTAAATCGTGCAGATAGTTCCTTATAGAGATTTAATTGAGATATAACTTGTGGGTCTGAAATTTTTTCTTTCAGTTCATTATATTCTTGTTGAATTTCTCGTATTTTATTCTTGATTTCCATTGTTTTTATACCTATTAGTGAATCACTAATTAAAACTCAAGAAAATAAATTAATTCTTCGTCTATTTTTTCTAAATTTAACAATACTTTTTCTTTGCGCGGTTGTCCGCCAGCATTTCTAAAATCTCTCTGGAATGAACCACACTTAACCAAAGTATCATCTGTTATTATGATAAAAGAAATCTGTTGTAAATCAAATGAAACTTTTCTTATTCTTGACCAAGCCCCTCTCTTTATCCTTTCTATCTCATATTTTGATTTCCCACCTTTCAATGCTTCATGCCATTTTTGAAATGTTCTGTCCTCATCATTATATAAAACTTTTCCAAGAGCAAGTATTAAACCGACTGCTCCGTAATCTTTAATTCCATTCGCCGTTGCTTCACTATCATTAACGATAATTTGATGACTGCTTGTATTCATAGCATGAGCCTTGAAATCCCAAGGGATATTTTTAAAAGCATCAAATTCAACTTTGCCATATTTTGGTCCCGGAATTTCTAAAATACTTGATAAATATCTTTCACACAGAAATTGAAAATAAAATCCAATCCATTCCATCTGCTTCCAATGAGAAAAATCAGCTTTTTTCATTTCTAAGATAGAGTTCCTACCATCCCATAATTTAGGTATGTTTAATCTTTTACCAATCTGTTTAGCCGTTTTTAGATAGGTCATTTTGCTCTCTCCATATCTTTCTTCTCCGCTATCAAATAACTTTAATAAAGGCTGAGTATGTATTTTGTATCCCTCTTTAATCCTGTACAAATCTTTCTCTAATCTTTCTTTGGCAAATTCGTAATATTCTTTCACAATCTCAAATCCAATATATTGTCGGTTTAGCATCTTACTAACTACAGCTACTTGGCCAGAACCTAAAAATGGATCTAAAACGATGTCGCCTTTTTCGCTTGAATACATTAATATTTTC
>JAGGUR010000089.1 GCA_021158425.1 Candidatus Cloacimonadota bacterium
AAATGGTCATAAGAGCCTTCAGCTCGTCAAATGTTATTTATGACAGAATAAGTGATTTTGACCATTTGATTCACCCTTCGTCCCGATTTCATCGGGACTACGGAGAACGGGCAGCAAAGCGTTATGACTATTTATGACGGCTTTAGCCATTATACAACATAGCGTTATGACCATTTACTTTTTCTTTCTTTTTCTTTTCTTTTTTGATTTACTACTTTTATCCCTTGTTTTTAGCTTGGTTAAAACAGCAGACCGGCTTTTACTTGCTTGAAACATTAAAGGAAGAATATTAACAATCCAGAAAGCTATAATTAGGATTGTTATCCCCCAATTCATAGCAAAATTTTTATAGGGTTTGTCACCAAATAGAAAAACCATGACTAATACAACAGCAGCAAAACCCATTGCTGTATAGGATATTTTTAATACTCTTTTCCTTCCAATTTGAGTTACTCTTTGGGCAACAGCATCCAAGCCTAAAATTAGAATAATAATACCAGTAATTATTGAAGCTATATTCATAGAACCTCTTTACATTTATAATTGTTATCTTTTTTTCTTGTAATCCAAACGATTAATGGAAATGTAATCATTGGAATACCCATACCTAATGTTGCAATAAAAGGGATTTGATTTCTTGGCAAAATAAAAAATAATGTTAGTGTTATGGCAAGTCCCAAAACTGAGGATATTTCTGCAGCGATTTTATTTGCTTTTTTCCAGAATAAACCATATATAAAAGGAGATAAGAAAACAGCTGCAATTGCACCCCAGGAAATTACTAATAATGTTAATATTACTGCTGGTCTTAAAAGAGTGATGAATATTGAAGTTAATATAAAAACTGCACACATAATTCTCATCAATAAGTTCAGTTTTTTATCTGATGCTTTGGGTTTAACAAATCCATGATATAAATCCTTCACAATAGATGAACTTGATACAAGAACCAATGCTGCTAATGTAGACATTGATGCAGAAAGCACTAATAAAAGTATTACAAAATTTAATCCCTGCGGTATTGTCGTTTTTATCAATGTTGGAACTAATTTATCAACAAAATGTATTTTATCTGCAAAGGTTTCTGGATGAGTTTGAGGAGAGAGAAATACTCTTGTTAACGAGCCGAAAAAATATGCTGAACCGGCAACTACTATTGCGAAAATCGTGCAAATTATTGTTCCACTTTTTATTGACCTGTCATCTTTTATTGAATAGAATTTTTGAACTAATTGTGGCATTGCGAGTGGAGCAACACTTGTGATAATCACTATAAATAAAAGTGGGAAAAATCCAGGAGGTCCAATCACTTGAGAAAGTTTTGGGTCAATGCTACTAAGTTTATTTGTTATTGACGATAAACCACCACCATTTTTTATTGAAAAATAAACAAGAAGAATTACACCAAAAATCATTATAGTGCCTTGAATAACATCAACCAAAACTACTGATTTAAAACCACCTAAAATCATATATAGACTGATTAATACTGCCATAAGAATGAGAATATACTCAAATTTAATATTAAAATTGATTTCAAAAAGATAACTGAGTCCCATAAATACAGACGCAGCATAAGGAACAAGAAAGACGAAAATTGTTATAGCAGTGAAAATCTTTAGAAAATTTGATTTGTACCTTACTTGTAAAAATTCGGGCATTGTATATGCATTCATTTCTATAGATGCCTTACGGATTCTTTTACCCATAACAGCCCAAACAAATAAAGTTCCGATTAACGCATTTCCAATTGCAACCCATAAGGCGGAATATCCAAATCCCCACCCAATTTTGCCTGCAAAGCCAACAAAAATTACGGCACTAAAATATGCAGTTCCATAAGTAAATGCAGAAAGCCACGGTCCTATTGCTCTTGACCCCAAGAAAAAATCGCTGAATGTCTTTGTCCGCTTCATCCCATATATTCCAATACCCAAAAGAAGTAAAGCATAAAAAATAAAGAATAAATATCTACTCATTATTTCCTTTCGTCAAAACCTCATATACTTATTTTATATCAGAAAATCAACCAAATATCACTATTAATTATATTTAAGAATATTAAGACGATTCATTATCATGTTTACAAATTCTGTAAAGAATTTTGATTTTGAAAAAAGGTTAATACTGAATATCGTTATTTATATTTAACGAACACGAATAAAAATTCTCTTAATCAGTGTCCATAGTTAAACTTTGAAAACCTTGCGAATGGTCAAAGACCTTCGCAATGGTTGATCTTCCTTTCTGTAAATTATTAATTTTTCCCAATTTAATTGACATAGAAAAATTAAACTGCCAAATCTCATCTTAAGAAAATATCCCAAAAAGGAGTGTAATATTATGTTCAAGAAATATTTTGTACTATTCATTATACTGATAATCATTTTTTCTGGATGTGCTAAGCAAGTCCCATTAGGTTCAAAAAAGAATCCTATAAAAATGTATTTCGTTCCTTCAATGGAAGCTGGAAAAATTGTAACGAGCGGGACAGCAGTAGCTGACTTTTTGACAAAAGAAACTGGTTATCACTTCAAAGTAGCAGTGCCGACAAGTTATGCCTCGGTTATAGAAGCAATGGGAACAGAAGAAACTGATATTGCCTGGTTAGCAACTTTTGCTTATGTTTTAGCAAATGAAAAGTTTGGGGCAGAAGTAGCTCTTACGGTAGTTCGTAAAGGACTTGAGAAATACCGCGGCCAATTCGTCTCATTAACTGATAGCGACATTAATACTATTGAGGATATTAATGGTAAAATAATCGCTTATACTGATGCTGCTTCGGCTTCTGGTTATATTTATCCTACAGCAATTTTGAAGCAAAAAGGCATTAAACCAAGAAGAAGTTTTTTTGCAGGTGGACATCCTCAAGCAATCCTGGCAGTGTATCAAGGAACCGCTGATGTAGGTTGTACTTTCTGGGCTCCACCTGGTAAGGATGGTATGGTCCGTGATGCTCGTAGAGCAGTGATAGATACATATCCGGATGTTGTCGAAAAAGTAAAAATAATTGGTTATACAGATTGGATTCCAAACGATACTGTTACTTTTAGAAAAGGTTTTCCTCCTGAGATGAAAGAAAAAATTATTCAAGCACTTTTAAACTTTGCCAATACAAAAGAAGGACACGAAACATTAGTAAGACTTTTGGATATTGATAATTTTGTCCGAGCAAATGATTCTGATTATGATGTAGTAAGAGAAGCTCTGAAAACCCTTGGTGCTGATGCATCAAACCTTATTAAATGAAAAACATCGTAGAAATAAGAAACCTACACAAAATTTATTCAGGCGGAACTCACGCTTTAAAAGGTATAAATCTAACTGTTAAAGAAGGTGAATTTTTAATCATTCTTGGATTATCTGGTTCTGGTAAGTCAACACTTCTACGCTGTTTGAACAAATTAATTGAGTCAACTTCTGGAGATATTATTGTTAACAATGAGGATGTTGTTAAAGCTGAGGGCAAAAATCTTAGACGAATTCGTAGACATATTGGAATGATTTTTCAGCAATTCAATTTGATAAAAAATCTCACCGCATTAACAAATGTTCTAACTGGTAAACTTGGTTATGTTTCGCTTGGTCATTCAATAACATTTAGCCGACACAAAGATGATGTAAAATTTGCATTGGAAAATCTTAGGCGAGTTGGTCTAAGAGATTTTAGTAATAAAAAGATAAAAAATTTAAGTGGCGGACAGCAGCAAAGGGTCGCAATAGCCAGGGCTTTAATGCAAAGCCCTCGTCTTATCTTAGCTGATGAACCTGTCGCAAGTTTAGACCCAGCCACGGCTGATTCTGTTATGAAATATTTAGGTGAATTAAATAAAAAAGATAATATGACTGTGATATGTTCTCTGCATTTCCTAAGTTTAGCAAGAAAATATGGTACAAGAGTTGTGGCTTTAAAAGATGGTAAAATTGTTTTTGACGGAAAGCCAACTGATATTGACGATAAACGATTTAAAGAAATCTATGGAGAAGAAACTGAAGAGGTAAAAATCCGATGAAAAAATATAATCAAATAAAATCTATATTTAAAGCAATTATGCTTGATTTGCTGTTCTGGGTTTACATCTTTGGTTGTCTTTGCTTTCTTGCATATAGATGGTTTAATATTCGTATAGATAATAAGTTTATTGGTTTAGGTGCATTCATTTTTACATTTTTGTTCTTTTTCATTGGAGATTCGCTTGGCAGAAAAGCATTTTTCCCATCAAGACGCACTATTCATAAATGGTTCAAAACTTTCTGGGGCTGGTTTATTGTTACTGGTTTGTTAATAACCTTTGCTGTCGGATGGAACTTAGTTGAAGTTGACTTCATTAAATTCTTTATGCAGTTCAAAAATGCTGGCGGCATAATGTCAGGAATTTTTGACCCAAATTTTAATATTCTCACAATGAGTCTAACAGCACTTGCTGAGACGATTTATTTAGCCTTACTTGCCACGGTGTTTGCAATTCCTTTTGCTTTTGTATTAAGTTTTTTTGCTGCACGAAACCTGATGCCAAAAACATTTATTGGGAATGCTGTTTATGTTATTGTTAGAACTATTGCGACAATATTTCGCTCCATTGAAGCTCTTGTATGGGCGATAATTTTCAGTGTATGGGTAGGGATTGGACCTTTTGCCGGGATGCTTGCTTTAATGATACATTCAATTGCTGCTCTTACAAAATTATATTCCGAACAGATTGAAAATATAGACACAGGCCCAGTAGAAGCAATCAAAGCAACTGGAGCCAGCACATTACAAACATGGATTTATGCGATAATCCCTCAGATTATTTCTCCATATCTTGCATTTACAATCTACAGGTGGGATATTAATGTTCGGATGGCGACAATTGTTGGATTTGTCGGCGGTGGAGGAATTGGCCTACTTCTTCTACAACAGCAACAGCTTCTTCGTTGGCACAATGTAGGACTTCTTATATGGCTTATTGCTTTAGTAGTTTGGATTATGGA
>JAGGUR010000105.1 GCA_021158425.1 Candidatus Cloacimonadota bacterium
TCTTTCAGGAATATCATCATATTCACCATTAACTATACCTTTAAACCCTTTGATATTTTCATCTAATGGGACATATTTCCCTTTATAATTTGTGAATTCTTCAGCCACAAAGAATGGTTGCGAAAGAAATTTTTCAATTCTTCTCGCCCGGTTGACAGTTATTTTATCCTCTTCAGATAATTCTTCCATTCCAAGTATTGCAATAATGTCCTGAAGCTCACGATATTTTTGCAATATTTGCTGCACCTTACGAGCTACAGTATAATGTTCAGTCCCAATAATTCTTGGGTCTAGAATTCGTGAAGAAGAGTCAAGAGGGTCAACTGCTGGGTATAAGCCAAGTTCAGAGATTTTCCGCGAAAGAACAGTAGTAGCATCAAGATGTGCAAAGGTTGTAGCTGGGGCAGGGTCAGTCAGGTCATCGGCAGGAACGAAAATTGCTTGCACAGATGTGATAGAACCTGCTTTTGTAGATGTAATTCTCTCTTGCAACTCGCCCATTTCTGTCGCAAGAGTTGGTTGATATCCCACAGCTGAAGGCATTCTACCTAATAATGCAGAGACTTCTGAACCTGCTTGTGTAAATCTAAAGATATTATCAATAAAAAGCAACACATCTTGCTTTGCTTCATCACGGAAATATTCTGCCTGAGCTAATCCAGCTAATCCAACTCTTAATCTTGCTCCAGGTGGTTCATTCATCTGTCCAAAAACCAATGCTGTTTTTTTTAAAACACCTGAATGTTTCATCTCTAACCAGAGGTCATTCCCTTCCCGAGTTCTTTCACCTATACCGGCAAAAACAGAGTATCCGCCATGCTCGGTAGCAACATTCCTGATAAGTTCCATAATCAATATTGTTTTACCAACTCCAGCCCCACCAAAAAGCCCTGTTTTCCCACCTTTACAATATGGACAAAGCAAATCAATAACTTTAATGCCAGTCTCTAATATTTCATCTTTGATTTCTAATTGACTAAATGTTGGTGATTCTCTATGAATTGGATATCTTTTTTTTGTCTTTAATTCGCCTAATTCATCTATTGGTTCTCCAATTACATTTATAAGTCTTCCCAGAGTTTCTTTTCCAACAGGCACAGAAATAGGGGATTCGGTATTAAAAACTTCGTCGCCTCTTTTCAAACCATCGGTAGAATCCATTGCAATAGCTCTGACTCTATTTTCTCCTAAATGTTGTTGAACCTCTAAAACCAATTTGCTTTTATCTGGCCTTTTAATTGTCAGAGCCGTATAAATTGAAGGTAGACATTCTTCTGGAAATTCAACATCTACCACCGCTCCAATGATTTGGACTATTTTGCCATTTTTCATACTTACCTCATAGTTAAATACTTATTTACATTTTGAATAAATTATTTCTCCAAGATTTTTTGCAATAATTTCTTTCTCAGTGAAGGCAACACGCCTACTGGTTGAATACTGCATACATTCCTGTTCAGATTTAATTTCAGATATTCTTTTCTTACAAATTGAGAATAAATCAGGGTTAATTTCAAATCCAATATAATTTCTTTTAATCTCCTGACAAACCACCAAAGTTGTGCCTGTACCAGCAAAAGGGTCTAAAACTAAATCTCCTTCATTTGAACTTGCTCTCACTATTCTCTCAATAAGTTTTTTAGGTTTTTGAATTGTATGTAAAAATTCTCTACTTATAAGTTCTTTTGATTTATAAGTAAGTTGCTTAATATCACCCCAAACATCTCCGGGATTTTTACCCTTTTCATTGAATTTGGTTTTGCCAAATTTACCATTTACGACTGAAGGAACACTTTCACATCTTTTTCTATGCTCTAATTCAACCAATTGTGGCACCCTTATATCTTCCAAATTAAAAGTTTTGGCTTTCCCTTTCGTAAAATAAGCAATTATATCATAATTATTTGTATAACTAATTCTTCCCTGTGCTAATCGGCTTGGCTGATACCAGACAATTTTTGAATTTAATATCAAATAAGGTCTATAATCAATAAAATCAATGCAATCTGGTTTACCAAAAAGATAAAGTGACCCACCAGTTTTCAACTTTTTAGATAAAATTCTTATTAGTTGAAGATTAAATTCCTGGATATTTTTTACTTTATCCCATTTTTTTTCAGTAACGCCATAAGGTCCATCACAAACTATTAGGTCAATAGATTCATCTTCTATTGCCTTAATCAATTTGAAGAAATCACCCAGAAAAATTGCATTATTTTTCATCGGAAAAGCCTTTCACCACAAAGTCACAAAGACACAAAGAAAATAAATATAAACTCTCCTTCCCATCCGTCTTGGCTCGGCCAAGCCGAGACAGAAGCCCTCCCTCCCGATTATATCGGGGGGGATTGGGAATGCTTACTTGCCATTTTCATACTCCTTTCAGGCTCGGCGCCCAGACGGGTGTGTCCCGATTCCTTTCGGGACATGTGGATTCCATTATTATATTTTAACATCTCTATATATTGGGGTAATTATAATATAAAATCACTTCATCCCCTCTGCAGTAGAAGCCACCTCAATAATTTCTTTAGTAATTTTATCCTGTCTTTTGTGGTGATATTCTAAAGTCAAATCTTTAATCATCTCATCAGCATTATCAGTTGCAGCGTCCATTGCAGTCATTCTTGCTCCTTGCTCTGCAGATGAAGATTCTAAAAGAACTCGCCATATCTGAACATCAAGATGTTTTTTTATTAGTTCTTCTAATAATTTATAGGGTTTGGGTTCAAATAGGAACGACGAAAGAAATCTATCCTGAGGCTCTTCTAAATCTTCTAAAGGAAGCAATTGTTTTTCAACCACATCTTGCTGAATAGCGGATTTGAATTCATTATATACAATTACTACCTTATCATATCTTCCTTGTAGAAAGTAGGATGATACAATGTTCATCACATCACGGCTATGGTCAAACTTCACTTTATCAAAGAAATCAATGTATTCTTCTCTAATTTTAAATCCTTTATTTTTAAAATAATTCCTGCCCTTTTTCCCGACACAGATCAATTCAACATTTTTATTATTGTATTGTTTGATAACCATTTCAGATTTTTTAATAATATTCATATTGAATGCACCACAAAGTCCTTTATCGGCAGTTACCACAACAATTGCAACTGTCTTAACATTCTCTGGCTCAACTTTTCTTAGCAAAGGATGAACTTCCCTTTGGGTTCTGGTTGCAAGGGAGAGCAGAATTTCATCCAATTCATCAGAATACGGTCTTGCATTTAAAATTCTTTGTTGGGCTTTTCGCAACTTCGCAGCAGAAACCATTTTCATTGCACTGGTAATCTGCCTTGTGCTTTTAACAGAATCTATTCGCTGCTTAATCTCTTTAAGACCTGCCATTATTTCTCTCCAACCTCAGTCCCATTATTCACAGAAGATTTAATAACTTGGTGTTCAAAACTGGACTTAATATGTTTGCAAAAATTATGAAGCGCTTTCTCTAATTCTTCGGTAACTCCCTCTGATTGAAGAAGTTTCTGCCCTAATTCTTTATATTCTGTATCCATCAACTCATATATTTCTTTTTCTACAATTGGGACAACATCCAGAGGAAGGTCATCTAAATAACCATTATAAGCCATAAAAATCACAGCAATCTGTTTCTCAACAGGGATTGGAACATACTGGTCTTGCTTAAGCACTTCAACCAGGCGATAACCTCTCGTAAGTTGCTGTTGGGTATCCTTATCTAATTCAGCTCCAAATTTTGCAAAGGTTTCTAATTCTCTGAATTGCGCAAGTTCAATTCTAAGTTTTCCCGCAACATCTTTCATAGCTTTAATTTGAGCATTTCCCCCAACACGAGAAACAGAATCTCCTGCATTAATTGCTGGCCTTATTCCTGAATAAAACAACTTTGTCTCTAAATAAATCTGTCCGTCAGTTATTGAAATCACATTTGTAGGAATATAAGTAGAAATATCGCTTGCCTGTGTTTCAATAATTGGAAGAGCAGTTAATGAACCACCACCAAGTTCATCACTTAACTTTGATGCTCTTTCAAGAAGACGAGAATGTAGATAAAATACATCTCCAGGATATGCTTCTCTGCCGGGAGGCCTACGAAGGAGTAAAGATAACTGTCTGTATGCAATTGCATGTTTTGATAAATCATCATAAATAACCAATGCATGTTTTCCCTGGTCTCTAAAATATTCACCAATGGTCGCACCAGCATAAGGAGCAATATATTGTATAGATGGTGGTTCAGAAGCAGAGGCTGAAACTATTATAGAGTAATCAAGGGCTTTATGCTCTTTAAGGACCTCAACAACCTTTGCAACAGATGATCTTTTCTGCCCAATTGCAACATAAATACAATATACATCAGTATCTTTCTGATTGATAATTGTATCAACGGCTAATGCTGTTTTCCCTGTTTTTCTGTCACCGATTATTAGTTCTCTTTGACCTCTACCGATAGGAATCATTGAATCAATGGCTTTCAAACCAGTTTGTAAAGGTTCTTTAACAGGCTGTCTTTGGATAACACCCAATGCTTTTCTTTCAAGAGGCATAAATCTCTTAGCATTAATTTCACCTCTGCCATCTAATGGAATACCAAGTGGATTTATTATTCTGCCCAAAAGCTTTTCACCAACTGGAGTTTGCACAATATTTCGTGTTCTTTTGACAATATCACCTTCTTTTATTAGGTTGGTTTCGCCTAACACAATACATCCAACATTATCTTCCTCTAAATTAAGAGCCATTCCATATACATCATTATCAAACAAAACTAATTCGCTTGCCATAACATCTTTTAGACCGTATACGCGAGCAATACCATCGCCAACTTCAATTACTCTGCCAACCTCTGAGACATCAATGCGGTAATTGTACTTCTCTATCTTCTCTTTGATAATTCTACTGATTTCCTCTGGTTGTATCTTCATATTTACCTTTCCATTATCTGATAAACAGGTTTTTACTTTAAACTTAATTTAAAATCTTGCAATAGAAAATACTTATATAATATAAATCTAAAATTCTCTTTTAAAATTTGATAAGCTATTTGCTACTGAAGCATTTATTGCCAGATTTTCATTATACACCAAGAATCCACCTTTTATTCTCTTATCAATATTATGTTTAAGATGCACTTCACCTGATACATAGATTTTAACAAACTCCTTGATCTTTTTTAAAGTTTCAGAGTCAATTGGGTAAGCAGTTAGCAATTGGAAATCATAAATATTTAATCTTTGATGAATCTGGCAGATTATTTGATGACAGATATCTTTTAGAAAAAATATTCTATCGGCATCCACAAGTACTTTCAAAAAATTATTAAACCTATCGCTAATTTTCAGCCCTTCTGCAAGTTTTTCTAATACCTCTTTCCTGAATCTGTTTTCAGCAACGGGCGAAATCAAAAATTCTTCTATTTGCTTGTTATCCTGCAAGAAATTCGTAAGGATTTTGACTTCATTCTCTAATAACTTTAGCTCATCAGACTGAAAAGTTTGTACTAATGCATTAGAATACCTTTTTGCAATAATATTCCTAATCAACTTTTCTCTCCTTTGATTGCTTTCTCTCAGCTTTTATAAGATTGTTTATCAGTTTAATATCATCTTTTTCTGTAAGTTTTTTACCTATGATTTTATCTGTAAGGGAAATAACAAACTCTCCAATTTCTTTTTCAATACTCTTCTTTGCTTTTTTAACTTCATCTTCTATAACCTTTTGGGTTTCAGTCATTAAAACATCTTTTTCGGTATTAGCCGCTTTCAGTATTTGTTCTCCAGTAATCTTGGCATTAGTAATAGCTTCTTCTCTAATTTCTCTTGCTTCTTTTCTTGCTTTATGCAACATTTCTTTCTGTGATTCTAACATCTTAGCAGATTCCTCTTGACTTCTTTTAGCATTTTCTAAATTGTCTTTAATTTGTTTCTGCCTTTTATTAAGGAAACTAACAAGTGATTTATACAGCAGTTTTTTCAATATTATAAGAAGCAAAATAAAATTCAAGATGACTAAAATCAAAGTAAAATCAATACTTATCATAAATTAATCTCCAGATAAAAATAACAATTATACTGCAAAAATTAAAAGCAAAGCGATAACCAGTGAATATATTCCTGTTGATTCAGAAACTGCCTGCCCTACCAACATGGTTCTTGTTATAAGTCCAGCGTTTTCTGGTGAACGTGAGATTGCTTCGCATGCTTTACCGGCTGTAAATCCTTCACCTAAACCAGGTCCTAAAGCACCCATACCCATACAAAGTCCTGCTCCTAAAAGAGCAGCTGCTCTAATTATTTCTGACATTTTTCCTCCTACATCCTACCACAAAGGCACAAAGATATAAAGATTAATTCTGATTTTCTTTCTTTAAATCTTTTCTTATTTTGTGACTTTGTGATATAATTAATATTATTCATAACAATATTTTTTATGATACAAAAATTAACAAAAATGCAACCACTAAAGAATATATTGAAGTTGACTCTGCAACGGCAGCACCAACAAACATTGTTCTGGTTAAGAGGGGGGATTGTTTGGGAAATTTACTTATTGCTTCAATTGCTTTACCAGCAACCACACCGATTCCAAGCCCAGGTCCAAATGTTCCAAGACCCATAGAAAGTGCTGCGCCTAAAAATGCAAAGCTTTTTGCGATACTATTTCCAGCAGAAGTAGAATATAAAAGTAGAATTGATACAACCAGAGCAAAAACAGCAGATGTCTCTGATAAAGCTTGCCCAATGAGCATATTAGCAGTAAGAAGTTTAGCTTCTCTCGGTTGTCTTCCAATTCCTTTGCAAGCTTGACCACCCGTATAACCAATTCCTAAACCTGTTCCAACGCATCCAACTCCCATTACTAATCCGGCAGCAAAAAGTGAAGCTACCATCTGCCAGCCACCATTAGAATCTCGCATTCCGCCAAATAAAAGAAGCATAGCGACAACAAGGGAAAAAATTGCACCCGTTTCTGTTATTGCCTGGCCAATAAGCATCGTTCTTAATAGAGAATCACTTGCCTTAGGCTGTCTCATTAATGCTCGTGTAGCATTAGCAGCAATAAATCCTTCGCCAATCCCTGCGCCAACTGATGAGATACCCACAGCAAGTGCTGCACCTAAATATGATGCAATAGAAATAAAATCAACTAAATTCATTCAACCCATCTTATCTATTTAATCGCTACTGCTGTATACGATAATGCTAACATTGTAAAAACAAATGCCTGTATAGTGCCTATGAACAAACCAAAGAAGATATTTAGACCAACAGGAATGAGTATAAATCTTATCAAATTTGAGATAACTAAAATTATTATAGCACCACCTAAAATATTCCCAAAAAGACGGAAAGAGATAGAAATTCCCTTTGCAACTTCGCCCACAAGATTTAAAGGTGCCATAAAAAAAAACGGTTCTGTATAACTTTTTAGATATTTCTTAAATCCTTTTTCTTTTATTGCTGAAAAGTGAACAACTAATATTACCATCAAGCCCATCCCAAGAGGGACATTAAGATTTCTTGTAGGCTCCATATTACCCGGAATTGGTATTATCCCAATAATATTGCAGGTAAAAATAAATAGAAAAATTGTAATAATATATGGCGTAAAATAAGCCTTATCCTCTCCTAAGGTTTCAGTAACTAAATCTACAAAAAATGAATAAATTATCTCTGCAATTGATTGTGCTTTTGATGGAACCAATTTCATATTTCTTCTTACAAAAAATGCAATCAAAATCAAAATTAAATCAACAGCTATGATAACTCTGATAACATTCCAGTTTATCGGAAATCTACCAAAAACCTTAATAATCTTATCAGATTGAAACTCTTCGTGAA
>JAGGUR010000019.1 GCA_021158425.1 Candidatus Cloacimonadota bacterium
GACTGACAAGTTGCGACTCGGCTAAGAATCTTTCGTTTGAATATGGATATTGATTTATCACTTTTTTGTAGGCTACAATAGCATTGTTAAATTGCGATAACTTTTCCTCACATAATCCAATCATATACAAAATATATGATGAGAAATTTTTGTTCTTGCTAAAACTATTCAAATTTTTAAAGTGGTTTAATGCTGCGGGGTAATTATTCAGTTTGAAGTATGAAGTTCCTATGTTTAAAAATGCTAATTCTATTTTAGTATTGTCCTTACCAGTTTTAAGATAGTTTTTTAAGTAATCTATACAATTATCATAATTATTCATAGCAAAGCAATTTTGGCCTGACCAATATAATGTTTCCTCAAAAAAACTACTTGTCGGATTTTGAAGTATTTGGTTCAAATATTCTTTAGCTTCTGAATAATTTGACTTGCAGAAATAATTTTTGGCAAGAGATAACCTTGCTTTATCACTATATGTATTTTCTTGAAGAGCTAATATTTTTTGGTAGTATTTATTAGCTTCGTCAGAAGTTTCTGCACATTGAGCAATAAGAAAGTAAATTTCAGCAAGAGGATTTGTATCATCTGCTAAATCTATTGACTTTTCCAAGATATTTTTAGCAGATGAATAATTCTCTTTTTTAATTTCGTCTTTTGCAATGTTGATCTCGTAAGAGCAGTCTGCATAATTATGATTTGAGATTAGAAATATAATAAATGTCAAAGCAATAAAGATTCTTTTCATTATTAATTGGGAACTTGTGACTAAGGAAATTTAGGAATATTTTGCTAACTGCTCATTAATTTAAGGAATTCAGCATTACTTTTAGTATCTCTCATTTTATTTTTGAGAAATTCTATTGCATTGTAAGGGCTTTGATTTTTAAGATATTTACGAAGAACAAAAACGCGATTTCTAACTTCTTCTGATAGCAGCAATTCTTCCCTTCTCGTTCCAGATGTAACAAGGTCAATAGCCGGGTACATTCTGAGGTCACTTATTGAACGGTCTAAGACGAGCTCCATATTTCCAGTGCCTTTGAATTCTTCAAATATGACTGTATCCATTTTACTTCCAGTTTGAATTAATGCCGTTGCAATAATAGTCAGAGTTCCACCTTCTGCTGTGTTACGCGCAGCACCAAAGAAGCGTTTGGGTTTATGCAATGCATTTGCATCAACACCACCAGACAATACTTTTCCGCTTGCAGGAACCAGGTAATTATAAGCTCTTGCAAGTCGTGTAATACTGTCTAATAATATTACAACATCTTGATT
This sequence comes from Candidatus Cloacimonadota bacterium, assembly GCA_021158425.1. Taxonomy (GTDB): domain Bacteria; phylum Cloacimonadota; class Cloacimonadia; order JGIOTU-2; family JGIOTU-2; genus JAGMCF01. The sequence goes on from JAGGUR010000019.1 coordinate 1,279, forward strand.
AAATTCAACCATTCTTTTGGCTTTTTCCATTACCATCTCTGCTAAGCGGACATGATGATAAGCTGTCTCATCAAATGTAGAACTTACAACCTCTGAGTTTATTGGTTTTACAATTCTCTTCATTTCTGTGACTTCTTCTGGCCGTTCATCAATAAGAAGAACAATTACATAAACCTCTGGATGATTTGTTAATATAGCATTTGCGAGTTTTTGTAATAAAACAGTTTTTCCTGTTCGCGGTGCAGCAACTATTAAACCTCTTTGGCCTTTACCAATTGGAGTGAAAAGGTCAATTATTCTTGAGGAAAGTTCATCAGGAGTTGTTTCAAGATTTAATTTTTCTTCAGGATAAAAAGGTGTCAAAGAATCAAAATTAGGCATTCCAGCAGCAGATTCCGGGGGTTGTCCATTTATAGAATCAATTCTAATTAAAGCAAAATACTTCTCGTCATCCTTTGGAGAACGAACAGGACCTGCAATAATATTACCTTGTTTAATGTGAAATTTCTTTATCTGTGCTTTTGAAACATAGATATCACTACTACCACTATTGTAATTATTCTCTGGTGATCTTAAAAAACCATAACCGTCATTTGTTAGGTCTATAACCCCAGTTGTAAATACCAATCCTTCACTCTCAGCCTGTGCTTTCAGAATTTCATTAATTAGCTTCTCTTTGTTTAGGGTTCTGTATTTCTTTATCTCAAATTCTTTTGCTAAACCATAAAGTTCATTTACAGTCATTTTCTTAATCTTTCCTAATTCTATTATGTCTTCCATAATACTCCTATATTATTTTAATTTATAATTTTTAATTTTATAATGTTCTTCAGCTGATGACCTCCTGATATAAAATGGTTGCAGGTTTGCAATATATTGATAGTCATAGCTTAATTTAATACTCTTTTTGAATAAAATATCAATAAGAGATGCTGCTCGTGGATAATTAAGATGGGAAGGTGCAATTTTGTAATAAACTTTTACACCTGCATTTAATTCATTTTTTAGATTATCTGTGCAAGGCCCAACAAAAATAACTTCCTCTTTTATATTATTTATCAATTCTTCAACAGTGAATAGTTGCGGATTAATCAATTCATCTAATTCTGAAGAATAAATTGCACTATAAACCTGGCTTCTTCCAGCATCCAATAAGACACAAATATTTTTATTAGCAAAAGTAACATTATTCGCAAGAGACATCAAAGTAGAGATGGCAATTAAAGGAATTTTTTGTCCATAACATATACCTTTTACAGTTGAAAGCCCTATACGCAGACCTGTAAATGAGCCCGGACCATTTGCCACTACAACTGCATTAATTTCATTAATGTGGATACCGGTTTCATTTAACATTTTATCAATACTTGGTAATAAGGTTTTGGAATGTGTCTTGCGACTTTTTATAGCATATTCAGCAATGATAGTTTTATCGCTTGATATTGCAATACTACCAAATGTTGTTGATGTATCCAGAGCCAGAATTTTCATTAGAATTAATCGGGCAAGAAATATTAGCAGTTATTTACTTGTCTATCACCCAATGGATTTTTTGTTTCCGTTTTCTTTGTTTTTAAAGGTATAGCACAAAGAAAGCGGAGCAAAGTATCGCCCGTATTTTTAAATTGATGATATGTATTAGGGTCAATGTAAATAACATCCCATTGTTGAAACTTTTTTTCTCCTTCTGAGGTGACCAATACCCCGGTTCCTTGCAGAATAAAGGATTCATGCTCCCAATTGTGGGTATGGTATGGTGTATGGCCACCTGGCTCAAGCTCAAACATTCGTAAAGCAAAATTTGGTGCCTTGTCCTTATCTGAGATGAGCCAACGTATCTTGGTATTCTCTGCACCCTCTGCATTAACATTTTCTAATGGAACATTATTAAAATGCGTGAGTTTCATTAACGCCTCCTTATTGATTTTCCTACCATGCTGTTTATATTTTGTTTGGTTGGAAACTAATTATTTTCTAATGTCAAAAAGGATGATGATGTTTCAATTAGTCAAATTTTTTAACATATTCTTGAAAACAAAATAACTTTTTGCTTGACAAATTATCAATTTATCAATTATATGAATTAAAATAAAGAAGAAAGATGCAGCAAATAATGAATATAAAAGCAGAGAAAATAGCAAATAATTTTTATCGTAATGTTTCACAGATATTAAAGAATGAGTTAATCAAGGGCTACCTTTTTGGGTCTTATGCAAGAGGATCTGAAACAGAGGAATCTGATTTAGATATATTGCTTATTGTTAATAATTATAATTGGAGGATTGCTGATAAAATTGCAGATTTAACATCGGAATACTCCTTAAAAAATGATATTCTAATCTCTGCCATCATAAATGACATTAAATTATGGAATAAGAATAAAAAACATAATACTTTATTCTATAAGAACATTATGAGTGAGGGGATTCCCTTATGATTAAGCAGACATCTATTGATTTGTCCAAATATAGGTTGGAAAAAGCAAAAAAATTATTAAAAGAATCACAAATTCTTCTGGAAAGTAATTGCTTTGATGGTTCAATAAACCGTTCATATTATGCTATCTTTAATGCAATCAGATCTATCTTAGCACTAATAACTCTGGATAGTAGTAGCCATAAGGGAGTCATCAGTTATTTTGATAGATATTTTGTAAAGACAGGGCTATTTGAAAAAAAATTCAGCAAGATTGCCCACCTTTCTTTTGATTCAAGACAGATCAGTGATTATGAGGATTATTTTGTGCCGAAAGAAGACGATGCTGTTCAGCAATATAGAAATGCCATGGCTTTTATTCAAGAATGCGAAATAAAACAAGATGAATTTATTTCATCTAAATTGAAACTGCCCTTTGAAAAAATTGCAAAATAGCTATATTTTTTGCAAAAGTTGATGTTTGTTTTCATTATTCATTTAATATCATACTCCACATCATAAAGATACAATCCTTGTGAAGGAGCAGTTTCTCCTAACATTTTATAATCTTGCTTTTCTAATAACTCTTTAATATAATTGTCAGGCAAATCATAATGAGAAATTTTTAATAGGGTTCCCACAATTCTACGAACCATATTATGCAAAAATCTATTTGCTGTTATGTAGAAAAGAAATTTGTCCTCTGTCTCCCCCCATTTAACAGAAATAATTGTGCATAGACAATTATTCAAATGAGAAGTATCATTCGCAAAAACCTTAAAATCATAAGTGCCGATGAGATACGGCAAAGCCTTTCTTATTTTTTCTGACTTAATTTTTTTCTTGGGGAAATAGGCAGAATAATTTCTTTCAAATGGATTGAAAGTCTTGTTGATTTTGTAAAGATAAGTTCTACTTTTAGCAGAAAATCTTGCATGAAAATCAGAGTCAACCACCTCGCAATCTTTAATATATATGGAATTCGGGAGAAGGCTATTTAATGCTTTAATAATATTTTCAGATTTCATTCTGGTCTGTGCTGTAAAATGTGCATATTGGTCTAAAGCGTGAACACCACTGTCTGTACGACCGGAAGCAGTTAATTTTATCTCTGTTTTAAAAATTCTTTTCAGACAATCTTCCATTACATATTGAATGGATGGCTTTGTATTATCTTGTGAATTTTTATCAGACTTTTGTCTTTGCCAGCCGCAAAAATCAGTCCCATCATAACAGAAATTTA
>JAGGUR010000085.1 GCA_021158425.1 Candidatus Cloacimonadota bacterium
CCTTGTGCCTTAATCTCTAAATCAAGAAAATATCCAAAATGTACAAAAGGTCATTAATAATTCCATTGCGATAATTAGCCCACATATTAAATGACTCAAGTTTTACAGAAGTGAATGTTACGGAATAAATGGCAATTGACTAATAATATCTCATGCGAAACTTGAATTAACTAATTAGTGCCTATTCCTAAAATCACTCAATTCCAAAGTTTACCAAGTAAATCAAGAACAAGGAACGAGATAAGAACCTCGTTCTACATTTGAGAATAGACACTAATTAGTTTTAGTTTACTTCTTCTCCGCTTTCTTCTTTGGATAGAGAATTATCGTGAGAAGTGCTAAAACGGCTGGTACTATGTTAAGTATAGCAATAGCATTAGACTTAAGGCCAAAATTACCGACGACAAGAAGTACCACTCCGATAAAATAAAGCCAAACAAAACCTATACTAAGGTTCTTTGATTTGCCCGCAGTAATGACAAGCTGAATTATCCAAGCAATGGCAATTACGATAAGCCCAATGAACAGTAATGTATTCATTTTTATCCTCCTGTTGCGTTTTTCCTCTCTTAGAGGTATTTAATAGGTAATTTAAACAAGAATTTTTAGTATATTGTCAAGTTTTTTATAAAAAACCATGCATACCCCCAAAAATTACGCAGATTTTATTGGTAGGTGAGATACTAATAATTATTCTTTTTTAATTCTAACACTTTTTTCAAATCCTCTTCCGTATCAATACCAAAGCCAGCATAGTCGGTTTTTACAACTTTAATTTTAAATCCATTTTCTATCAAACGGAGTTGCTCAAGCTTTTCTGCTCTTTCCAACCTGGATTGTGGCAAGGAAGCAAAGGTTTGCAAAGCATCCTTTCTGAAAGCATAAACACCGATATGAACATAATACTGTAAATTTGTTTTTTCACGAAGATAGGGGATAGGTGACCGAGAAAAATAAATTGCAAAGTTATTTTTATCAAAGATTACTTTTACTCTATTTGGATTTTCTATTTCATCAGAATTAGAGATTGGATGAATGAGTGTTGCAACAGAGACATCAGGTTCGGAAAATGCCTGGATTAACTTATTCAAAGGCTCTTTGGTTATAAAAAGCTCATCTCCCTGAATGTTTATGATGATATCTGCATCTAATTTTTTAGCAATTTCTGCAACCCTTTCTGTTCCGCATTTGTGATAAGATGCTGTCAGTTTAACATTTCCTCCGAATGATTTTACTACATCAAATATTCGCGAATCATCAGTTGCTGCTATTACATCAGAAAAAAGTCGCGTTTTTCTAATATTTTCATATATTATTTGAATAAGTGGTTTATTATTAATTTTTCTTAAAGGCTTCCCTGGCAGGCGAGTTGAATTATATCTCGCTGGGATTATAGCAATTACTTTTTTCATCTGAAAATCCTTTCACCACAAAGTCACAAAGACACAAAGAAAATAAATATAAACTCTCATTCCCATCCGTCTTGGCTCGGCCAAGCCGAGACAGAAGCCCCAGCTTGGGAATGCTTACTTGCCATTTTCATACTCCTTTGTGTCCCGATTCCTTTCGGGACATGAGTGTTTCATATGTAAATACCTTTACCACAAAGACACCCCGATACAGTCATTCTTCCTTACGGGGCAAGCAAAGACACAAAGAAAATAAATATAAACTCTCATTCCCATCCGTCTTGGCTCGGCCAAGCCGAGACAGAAGCACTCCCTCCCGATTATATCGGTGGGGATTGGGAATGCTTAAACAATATTTTATTCGCCAACTGGCGGATGAATCGGGATATATGTCTCATAATTTTTTAGTTGAATTCAAGGCAGTTGTTATTTTCTTAATTCTTTTAACTTTTGGGCTAATTTTAAAGCCATCTCTTCTGGAGCACCATGCAATATCTCAGTTTTCTTTTCCATTTTTGGAGTAAAGATTTTCTCTACTTGAGTAGGGGACCCATTTAAGCCAATATGTTTTTCATTTAGTTCTAAATCATTAAATCCCCAGATAGTAATTTCAGCCTTTTTAGCTCTTATTTTACCACGAAGAGAAGGAAGTCGTGGCTCATTTATTTCTTTTACAACTGAAATTGCAACAGGTAATTTAGATTCAATAACATCATATCCATCTTCCATCATTCTCTCGGCAATAATCTTGCCATCAGATATGGACTCAATTTTTTTAACAAATGTGATTTGTGGAATTCCAAGATGAGTTGCCACACCTGGTCCTACTTGTGCTGTATCACCATCAATAGCCTGTTTGCCAAATAAAATTATATCATAATTGCTAATCTTTTTTATTGCAGTTGATAGAGTGTAGCTTGTAGCAAATGTGTCAGCTCCAGCAAATTTTCTATCTGAAAGTAACACCACTTCATCTGCACCTAAAGAAATAGCCTCCCGCAAAGCAGATTCAACCTGTGGAGGTCCCATACTGAGGATAGTTACCTTTCCCCCAAACTTTTCGCGTAATCTTAATCCTTCCTCAATCGCATACATATCAAATGGATTAATAATACTCTCAACGTCTTCACGAATTAAAGTATTTGTTTCAGGATTTACCTTTATCTCCATTGTATCAGGGACTTGCTTTATGCAAACAATTATGTTCATCTGAGCTCTCCGTTCACGCTTTTTACTCATTCACCCTTTATTATATCATTATTACCTAAAAGTAGACTACAGCTGTTTTTTATATTAGAAATAGTTACATTCTCGCCGATAAGACTGTCCAGAATTTTTCCTTTAACATTTGAGATTAAGCACTTTTTCATAACAATACTATTTGCAATGCTTGTGTTTGTAATTTTACATTCGTTACCAATACATGTATTTGGATATAAAGTAGAGTTTGAGATAACACATCTCTGGCCGATGACAACCGGACCTGTTATTTCACAATTTTCAATCTTACTATCAGTTCCGATGTATACTGAATTTTCTAATTTAGATTCCTTATCTATATCACCCCTAATATACCAGCCTTTAAGTTTATTCATAAGATATTGATTAGCATCTAAGATATCTTTTGGCTTTCCGGTATCAAGCCATTTTCCTTCTAATATTTCACCTTTTACAATTAAGTTTTGGTCAATAAGTCCCTGAATTGCATCAGTGATTTCATACTCGCCGCGCCAGGACGGCTTCAGGCTATCAATAGCAGGGAAGACCTTTTCGTCAAAGATATACACGCCAGCAATTGCCAGATTAGATTGGGGATGTTTTGGCTTTTCCACAACCTTGACTAATTTATCACCTTCAAGAACTGCAATACCAAATCTTTCAGGTTCATCAACTTCTTTTAAAATGACGATGCTATCAGGTTTCTCTGTCTCATATCGTTTTACAAAATTGCGAAGGTCATCCTCAAATATATTGTCTCCCAAAAAGACCATAAATGGCTCGGATTTGACAAATTCCTGTCCCATTTTTACTGCATGAGCTAAACCTTTTGGTTCTTCTTGAACAAAATATTCAACATAAGCACCCAATTGAGAACCGTCTCCAACAACTTCTCTTATAATTTTTTGTTTATAGCCAACAATTAAACCAATTTCAGTGATTCCTAAATTAACTAATTTTTTTATAATATGAAAAACAATTGGCTGGTTTGCAATAGGGATTATATGTTTTGGTAAAGAATAGGTAATAGGCTGTAGCCGAGTACCTTTTCCTGCACATAAAATTAATGCTTTCATCTTTATTTACTCCTGAAATATCTTTATAATTCTTATACAAATTCGGGAAGATATAACAGTAATGTCAATTTAATTGAAATATAGATTAAAAGAAATTGGTTGAATTGGTTGAAAATGAGGAGATTAAACGAAAATAGTCATTCGTTATTCGTCATTAGTCATTGGATTTCAATCCTTGCCTGCCCTTGCGAAGAATTATATTTGAAGCGGGGTTTTAATGGAATATATTTGAAACTTGAAATTTGAAACTTGAAATTTGATTTTATAAAAGTCGGTTAAATTCCTTAACCCATAAAATAAATAACTACTAAATTCTGTTAACAATTATTTGTTTTGCATAGCTTTAGCTGGGCA
>JAGGUR010000020.1 GCA_021158425.1 Candidatus Cloacimonadota bacterium
AATTTAAAATTATCACTGCATTTAATCCCTCTGCCGCCGGAGACAATTATATCTGCCTCGGTTAGATTAACCTGTTGTGTTTCATCTTTTACAAATTGTAATAATTTTGATACGATTTTTTCTGAATTGAATTCTACTTTCTGATTAATAATTTTGCCAGTTCTTGAAGTGTCTCTTTCAAGAGGAGTCATAACTTTATGCCTAACTGTAGCCATTTGTGGCCTGTTGTTTGCACAACGAATTGTAGCCATAATATTACCACCAAAAGCAGGCCTGGTTTGTAGCAATTGTCTTGAATTACTATCTATTGCAAGTCCTGTGCAATCTGCTGTAAGTCCAGTTTTTAACTCAACTGCAACTCTGGGTATAAAAGACCTGCCAATTGAGGTTGCCCCGCATAAAACAATTTCAGGTTTATGTTCTTTTATGATTTTTACAAAAGCCTGAGTGTATGCTTCATCAATAAAATCTTTTACTGTTGGATTATCAACAAGATAAACCTTATCAGCTCCATAAAATATTAACTCTTTGGCTTGCTTTTCAATTCCATAACCAAAAAGCACGGCAGAGAGTTCTGTTTCCAATGTATCTGCCAGCTCGCGTGCCTTGCCTAATATCTCGTAAGTAACTGGCATAATCTCATTATTTCTTTGTTCTGCAAAAACCATTACGCCTTTATAATTCTCTATAGACTCTGTAGGTGTAACCTCTTTTTGGATTATAATGGCGTCAAACGGACAAGCAGGAATGCAAACTCCGCAAAGCGTGCACTTTTCCAGATCTATAACTGCATTCTCTGCTTCCAATCGTATCGCTTCATAAGGACAAGACTTGATACATTTTCCGCAACCTGTACATCTTTCAACAATTACTTCAATCAATACTACCTCCAAAGTTAAAAGAATAAAATAGAAATTTTTTAGTCAAGATACTTAACAACTCTGATGTTATATAATCAAGCTAATTCATCATTTGTGAAATAATAAAATTACATATAAGATATAACAAACCACTAAAATAATTCCATAAACTTTACCGAACCTTTTACCAATTTTTGAAAATAGAAGAAATAATAATGATATTCCAAGACAAATTAGTATATCAAAGATTACGCTTGATTCTATTGATATCGGACTGATAGTTGCCGCAATTCCCAACACAAAAAGGATATTGAAGATATTACTTCCCACTATGTTACCGATTGCAATTGATATCTTTCCTTTTGCTACTGCAACAATAGCAGTAACAATTTCTGGAATAGAAGTTCCAAACGCAACCACAGTTATTCCAATTACCTTTTCGCTAACACCCCACATATTAGCCACTATTTTGGCGTTTACTACTGCAAGATGACCGCCCAAAGCTATACCTGCTCCACCTATGATTGTTAGACCTATCGCTTTGCCAATAGAATATTTTTCTTCCTGAGCAACTGTTTGATTATTCCTTCTATCTCTAACCGCCATTCTTGATAGATAAAAAAGAAAACCAATAAAAAACAGTAGAAATATTATTCCTTCAGCTCTTGAATATATGCATAAATGGGAACCCCCTTTTGAATAATTCAATCCAAAAAGTAGCATCAATACAGTAACAGCAACCATAAAAGGCATTTCTTTCTTGATTGTGCTGGTCTCAAAAAATAAAGGTTTCATTAGTGCAGCTATTCCTATTGCAAGACAAATATTAGTGATATTGCTTCCTATTACATTCCCAAGAGCAATGCCATTTACTCCTGTAATAGATGCCTTTATACTAACAGCAGCCTCGGGAGCGCTCGTGCCAATAGCTGCGATAGAAAGCCCGATGAATAGTTGCGAAACCCGACAATATCTTGCAATTTGTGATGCACCTTCTACAAAATAGTCCGCACCTTTTGCTAATAAAATAAATGCAATAATTAGAAAAATATATGGAAGCATAATATTATTAACTCACCTTACGCAAAAACTTAAATTTTGTCACAACAAAACAATTACAAATTACAAATTTTCACCCTTCGAAGTAGCAGTTCATCCTTCGTAGTTCATCCTGTGAAATATATGAATCTATCCAGACTTATCGGGAAGAACTTTATTGCACAGGGTAAATTAGACATTAGGATTTAGAAATTGGTCTGTGCCTGTGTGATGAATACACAAATGTGTAACATTAGTGATTAAACCTCTATCCAATCAGTGGGTTTGTGCTGATATGCAACATAAAGATTACAGTCAGATTTCTTAGCATTTAAAATTTTTAACATTTCATTATAAGCGATTTCAGGTTCATTATTCTCCTCGCTTAGATGCGCTAAAACGATATTCTCTAAATTAGGATTAATAATCTCATCTATCAACTCACAGGCTTGAGAATTTGACAGATGACCATTTTTGCTATTTATCCTTTGTTTTAACCACCATTCATACGGACCATTAATAAGCTTATCAAAATCATGATTACTTTCTAAAATAATTGTTGATGGGTCTTTTGTTTTTTCTTTTACAAGCTTGGTCGGATATCCCAAATCTGTCAATATTACAAGTTTTTGTTTAGAATCCCTCTCCCGAATTTTGAAGCAAGAATTATCCGCACTATCATGCGGAACAGAAAAAGGCTCTATCAAAAATTCATTAAAAGTAAAAGGTTTTCCATTTTCAAAAAACTTTACATAATCAACTTTTCCAAGACGATAATTTGCAGCATTAAAAGTTAACTGATTTATAAGAAGCGGGATGCCTAATTTTCGCACGATAGGACCGGCCCCTCTTATGTGGTCAGAATGCTCATGCGAAATAAATAATGCCTTGATTGAGTTTTCATCTACTCCGACTTGATTTAATCTTTCTAATATTTTTCTGCAAGAGAGGCCTGCATCTATCAAAATATTAGTCTCACTACCAGAAACCAATATTGAATTTCCCTTGCTACCACTTGCTAAAATACAAACTTTCATCTGAAAATCCTTTCACCACAAAGTCACAAAGACACAAAGAAAAAAAATAAACAAACTCATTCTCATCCGTCTTGGCTCGGCCAAGCCGAGACAGAAGCCCTCCCCAATTAAATTGGGGATTGGGAATGCTTACAACAGGATTGCATCCGCCAGACCCGATATATCGGGATGTATGTTTCATCTAAAAATCCTATTACTAAATTTTGTTTGATAAATTTTCTGAATGATTTTTTCTGTCAATTTAAAACTTGAATCTAAGCTGTTATAAATTGTCATAGATTAATTTCCTTTGATAAATAATTTTACTATTATTTTTTACATATATTACTTTACTTATCATGCCATCTATATCTTGTAAATGTTCCCAATATCCCGAAAATCAAAAAATATGGAATATAGAAAATTTCTGCTAAAGGGAAAATCCACAATAATCTGTTTTCTCTGAATAATATTGCACCCTTTATGACAATCAAAAAATCAAAAATAACTTTAACTATGAAAATGCCTAAAAATGAATTCCAAGAGAAAGAAGAAAATATTGCCATAACAAATGATATGAACAGAAATAGATAGAAAACAAATATCAGGGCTAAATAAATTTTTATATTTAATGGATAATATATCCATTTTGAAGCTCGTCTCTTTTCTTGATTGATTTGCTCTTTTGCACTTTTCCTTTCAACAGAATTAACAAAACTTTTTTTATCTTTTGCAAATGAAATTTTATACTTCTTACTTTTACTTATTTTTTGTAGAAACAAATCATCATCACCAGAAGGAATATGTCCTATTCCAGAAAAGCCATTTAATTCTTTAAACACTCTTTTTCTATAAGCAAAATTCCTGCCTGTAGCTGTAACTCCCCAATTCCAACCAATAGTTCCTGCAGAAATTGAAAATATAGAAAGCCTTTCTAATCTCTTTAATAGGAAAACAAATTTTTGAAAAATTGTCTTCGTATTATATGAAACTAAAGGAGAATAACCAACAACTACATCAAATCCTAAATTGAATTGATTATTAATACTTTTAAGCCAATTTTTGCCGGGCACACAATCTGCATCAGTAAAAAGTAAAATATTTCCATTTGATTGTTCAATCCCTTTAGTTAAGGCATTTTTCTTACCAACAAGATTTTTATCTTCTTTATCAATCTTTAAATATTTTATGTTGTTATATTTTTCTGAATATTTTTTTATTATTCCTTCAGTATTGTCTCGCGAACGGTCATTAATTATAATTACTTCATATTTATCTTTTGGATATTCTTGAAAAGATAAAAAGTCTAACAAATTTGCAATATCCTTCTCTTCATTATGAGCAGCCACTATTACAGAAATATCATTAAAGAATAAAGAGTCTTTACAGTTTTTAATCCTAAAAATTCCAATAAAAATAAATAATAAAAACAATGAATAAAATCCGAGTAAAATATATAAACCATAAAGAAATATCATAAGTGGTATAAACCTTTTATTGAAGAGGCGTTCAAGTTCAAATCTGCAAATTGATTCTTCTTATATTTGAAAATACCAGCCGCGGCTATCATTGCAGCATTATCAGTGCATAATTCTTTGGATGGATAAAATACATTTATATTGTTTTCTTTTGCATAGTCATGAAAAACTTTTCGCAATTCAGAATTAGCAGCAACTCCACCAGCTAATAATAAATTCTTTATATCGTATTTTTGAATAGCATTGACAGTTTTTATAAATAATGTTCTCACTATAGCATTCTGGAAACTTGCGGCAAAATCATTTATCTTATCATTTTCCAAATTAATATTATTTTCTTTTATATACAGGGCAGCTGCGGTTTTTAAACCACTGAAACTAAAATCATAATTTGGTCTTTTTATCATTGGCAACGGGAAACTTATATAATTTTTATTACCTTTACTCGCGAGCTTATCTATTTCTGGTCCTCCCGGATAGGTAATATTCAATACTTTCCCAATTTTATCAAAAGCTTCTCCGGCGGCATCATCAATTGTTTTTCCTAAAATTTTGAAATCATCAAATGATAAAAATTTTACTAATTCTGTATGCCCTCCAGAAACCACAAGAGCAACAAATGGATAATTGATTCCTGTGTGTTCTAAAAAATTTGCAAAAATATGCCCTAAAATATGATTTACTGGCATCAAAGGTTTCCCCAAACTGTATGCAAGTCCTTTTGCAAAAGATACTCCAACTAAAAGAGAACCAATAAGACCTGGATTTACAGAAACCGCAATCGCATTTATATCATCCAAAGTTAATTTTGCTTCTTTTAATGCCAAATCCACAATTGGCAAGATACCTTTTATATGCTCTCTTGAAGCAAGTTCAGGAACAACTCCACCGAATTTTACATGTATTGATTGCGAGGAAACTATATTAGAATGAATATGAAAATCGCTATCTACTATTGCAGCAGATGTATCGTCACATGATGTTTCTATGCCAAGAATATTTAGCTTTCTCAAATTTTTCACTTAAGAGCCCCAGATAAAGTTGGTCTCGGCCAGTCTTGGCTCCCGACCCGTTCTCCGTAGTACTACGAAGGGTGAATGTATCGGGAGACAGGCGCCCAGACGGAAGGGATTAATATTACTCTTGCACATTTTTGACTCTTACAAATTTAGGAGTTTGAGCGATTAACTCAACCCCTTCCGGCAGGCAAACTTTTACAGATACTAAACTGTCTATCTCCAAAGATGCAGATGTATCAACTTCAGCAATAAAATCTTCAGGATTAATATTTTGCAAAATTTCCTCCTCCCCAGACACTTTAATACTAACAGTATTAGGAAATATCTCTATTCCTTCATCGGTTGATATAGGAAGAAGTGAGAAGGTTTTTTGAATAATTTTAGGAACCATTTTTTTCACTAAAACTAAAGAATGTTCAAAACTTATCTTTTCACTCGGTGAGGGAGTTAATTTTATCTGAGAATTATTTTGGAAATTTTTCATATTAAATGGTAAGGTTTTAATTTCATAAATATCAGTAATTAGAGTTTTGGGACCGGTAATTCGTATTTTCTTCGGTGAAATCGTTAAACCATTTTTCTGGAAAAACTGTTTACTCTCTTCATCAATAAAAGTTATGGTGATTGGGACAAACTTAGAACTCATATTATCCATTGCAATCAAAACATTTTCAGATGCAGGTTTACGTAAAATTTTGAGATGATACTCTTCGAGAACCTTAAGATTTTCCAGCCTTATAGGATAATAGTTCTTCCCATAATGAGCATCTTTCAGATCTATACAATATGGCTGTTTATTAGAATTGTAAAACAGGATATTTTTTCCTGTGCCTTCAATTACAAGATTTATTGATTCAGGCTCTATTGACAAAGGTATTAAAGCAGCTGGAGCATTAGTAATTGATATCGGAATTGTAATGTTTACTTCATGGATTTTAGTTATATTTATTTCTAACCAAATTACAATTGCTATTACTAAAGCTAAAATCATTGCCCAGAATTTCTTTTTCATGATTTGTTCTTATCCTTCTTTTGTCTTTTTAATCGCTCAGAAGCTAATGCAACAAATATATTTAAAGGATCAATCTTTCGTGCAATACTAAGATATTTTCTTGCATTAAGAAAATCTTTTTCAGTAATATACAACTTGCTTAAGTCCAAGTACGATTTTACGAAAAATATATTTTGAGCAATACTTCGTTTAAAATAATAAATTGCTTTCTCAGAATCACCCATATTTTCACAGCATATACCTAAAGTATTAAAAAATTCAGCAGAATCATAGCCCAAAGATTTAGCTTTCTCAAAATATAAAAATGCTTGAATCCAATTGGACTTCCTATCATAACAAACTGCCTTAAGATAAAATATATCTTTGTTCGTGGGAAATTTTACCTCTGCTGTTGACAATAGAGTGATAGCTTTATCATACTCCTGTAATGAAATATACTGCTCAGCTAAAAATGTAAATGTAGTTGGCAAATTACTAAAGTACGGTAAAACTTTTTCAAATATTTGAATTGCCTCTCTTCTTTTATTTTGATACACTAATGCGACTGCCATATTAAATCTTAATTCTGGAAATTTATGTCTAACTCTTTGAAACCACTCAATAGCCATCTTTGATTTTCCTCTTTGTGCAAGAAAAATATTCCCCATTAAAAAATAAAGATGGTCATTATCGGGAAAGAATGTTAATGCTCGCTTTACGACATTTTCAGCTTTCCTATACAATAAATTGTTCATAAAAATTGCATATAACATCTCATATGCATCAAAGGTTTTGGGAGCTTTTTTAAGAATATCTTCCAATATTTCTACAGACAATATCCAATTTGTCTTTCTATGATGCTCTGCTTCCCAGAGTAATCCTTTAATATCCTTGTTCATTTTTTTTGAATACTCTTGTCCGCCTGAGGCGTCATGCCCGAGGCAGACCCACTTTGGCAGAAATCAGCCTCTGTCTGAAAACTTAACAAATACTTAATAAACTGCTTCTCATCATTTGCCTGATTACATTTTTGTCGCAAGACTGACGCTCCTCTTATTCCTTTGGTATAAGGAGCAATAAATTTCCTGATTATTTGCAACGCTTTTTTGCTTCCAATTTTCTCTTTTAACCTTTTAAAATGAAAGAAAATCATTTCAATTTTTTCTGGTGGCAAAATAGTTTGATAAGTATTATTTTGTAAATAATTTTTTATCTGTCTAAATATCCAGGGATTTCCAATTGCACCCCGACCGACCATTATTGAATCGCATTTAGTCTGAGCAAACATTATTTTAGCATCTTCTGGAGTCGTTATATCTCCATTTCCGATTATTGGAATTGTGGAATTTTCTTTTACTTTGGTAATTAAATTCCAATTGCTTTTGCCAGAAAACATCTCATCTCGGGTTCTCGGGTGAAATATAATTGCAGACGCACCCTCAGATTGGATTATTTTTACTATCTCAAACAGGTCTTTATCAGAGTTCCAGCCCGCACGAATTTTTACGGTTAGAGGAAGTTTATCATTAATAGTTTTATATGATAGTTTCACTATCTCTTTTATTTTATTTTTATCTTTTAATAAAGCAGAGCCAGAATTATTTTTTACAATCTTTTTTACTGGACAGCCCATATTAATATCAACAAAATTAGGTTGATATTCCATTAAAATTTTAATTCCTTCTGAGATTTTATGCGCGTCGTTTCCAAAAATCTGCAAACCTATTGGTCGTTCTTCTTTGTCAAATTCTGCTAACATTTTGATTTTGGGATTGTTGTGTATCAATGCATCAGCGCTTATCATTTCGCTCATTACAACATCTGCTCCCATAGATTTGCAGATTTTCCTATAAACAGTATCTGTATATCCTGCAAGTGGAGCAAGCCAAAGCTTATTATCAAAAATATCATTCATAATTAATTTTAAAAATTCAATAATGTTAATAAAACAAATAGAAATTCAGACAAAAATCTTGTCAATGAGAAAAGAATTTACATATTTGGAATTATGAAAAAAGAAAAGGCAATTATACTACTTAGTGGTGGAATTGATAGTTGTGTTACAGCAGCAATTGCAAATCAAAACTACAAACTTTTTGCCTTACATATTAATTATGGACAAAGAACTTCAGATAGAGAAGAAAAATCCTTTAATGATATCTGCAGATTTTACAATATAGAAAAAAAACTTAGCGTTGACATAGATTATCTCAGGAAGATCGGCGGTTCCAGTTTAACAGATGTGCGATTAAAAGTTCCAGATAAGGTCTCAAAAGATATTCCAAGCACTTATGTTCCATTTAGAAATGCAAATCTTCTTGGTATTGCAGTTTCCTGGGCAGAAGTTATAAATGCAAAAAAGGTATTTATTGGGGCAATGGAAGAAGACAGTTCCGGCTATCCTGATTGCAGAGAGAATTTTTTCAAAGCGTATAACGAAGCAATTAAATTTGGAACAAAACCAAAAACAGATATTTCAATTGAAACCCCAATTCTACATAAGTCCAAATCAGAAGTTGTAAAGCTCGGTTTCAAACTTAAAGCACCTTTACATCTGACCTGGTCTTGTTATCAAAATTCAGAAATTGCATGCGGTGTTTGTGAAAGTTGCAGATTAAGAATAAATGCTTTTCAAAAAGCTGGATATAAAGACCCTATTCTTTATGAGATTTCTATTAAGTGGTAAATATGTAGTAGGCGACTCCGTCACCGAATAAAGCCGAGAAACGCGGCGACTCGGTCGCCGAATGTAGCCAAGAGACTTGGCTACTCCAAAAATTTGAAATATGAACGATTTAATTAAAAAATACATAGATTTCCTTTCCTCAAAAAATATGTCAAAGCACACAATCCGTGCTTATCAAAGTGATTTGTTTCAATTTGCTGAATATTGCAAAAGATTTTTCAAGGATGAAAAAATTGTGGTTGCTGATATTACCAAAACTATGTTTCGCGACTTTCTGCAATTCTTAAGTGAGAAAGGTGATTCAAACAGAACTCTCGCCAGAAAAGTCATCTCTATAAAAGGCTTCTTTAAATATTTATATACTGAAAAAATAATCCCCAAAAACCCAACTATTGATATAAAAAATCCAAAATTCGAAAAAAACACAGCAACTTTTCTTACAGAAAAAGAGATGGAATTTGTTCTCAATATCCCTGATCAGGAAAACATTCTGGGAATAAGAAATAAAGCTATTTTAGAATTACTTTATAGCAGTGGCATACGAATTAGTGAATTAGCAGGCTTGAAAATTGCAAATGTAAATCTTAAAAAGGGATTGATAAAGGTAATGGGCAAAAGAAGAAAGACAAGGATAATACCAATTGGTTCTTATGCTCAAGAATCTTTACAGAATTATCTGAAAATACGACCTGCCCTTATTCAACCAAAAACTAAGAGTGAGATGAAAAAGATGCTTTTCATTTCCAAAAATGGAATCCCTCTATCTGCAGATGAGCTCAGATATATTATAGATAAATATTTGAAAGTAATAGAAAAATCAAAACGATACAGTCCACATACAATAAGGCATTCATTTGCAACGCATCTTCTTGACCGTGGAGCAGACTTGCGTTCTGTTCAGGAATTATTAGGACACAGCAGTTTGTCATCTACGGAAATCTATACGCACAC
>JAGGUR010000061.1 GCA_021158425.1 Candidatus Cloacimonadota bacterium
GGTAAATTCAGGCATACAGGATGAATGTGCTGAACATAATTTTTTATTGTGCTCAGCCCCCAATCCTTTCAGCACTTGCACCATAATATCTTTTAATTTAGCCACCAGGCTTCGCACCGCTTCGCCCGGGCAGGCAGAGATAAAAATCTATAATATAAAAGGACAACTTGTAAAAGAATTCAAAAGGCAAAAGGTAAAAGGCAAAAATAATATTGAATGGGATGGAACAGATGAAAAAGGTAGACAACTACCGAGTGGAATTTATTTTTATAAACTAAATATCAAAAATTCTCCTATAAAAAAGATGCTTCTCTTAAGATAAAAACATAATTATATTAGACAAAAAGGACAAGATATTATTCATTCTTGTCCTTTTTAAAACTTGCCAACTGCCTACTGCCAACTGCCAACTGGCTACTGCCATCTCATCCTATACGGCAAAATCAACTGAACCGGCTCCTGGGTTGCCATCTTAATTAAATCCTTCTGGTCAATAATATCTTCAAAAATATTGGGATTAGCATTCTTAAGATATAAATCAACGATAGTCTCAACATTAAACAATTTTTCTTCTCTTATTATATCAAGCAGCCCTTTCCTGGTAGGTAAAACAAGCACAGAATAAGTTTTGATATGAGCTAATTCAGCAGCTTTAGCAATAGCATCATTCAAACTACCGAGTTCATCCACCAGACCGTTTTCTACTGCATCAATCCCTGTCCAAATTCTTCCCTGTGCCACTTCCTCAACTTTAGACAATGACATATTTCTATTTTTTGCCACTTTTTCTTTGAATGCTCTATACACATTTTCCATTGTAAGATTTAAAGATTTCTTATCATCCGCTGATGGGGCGAAATTAGGTGAGAAAAAGGTTGCATATTTTCCTCGCTTTATCTGATATGTATTAATATCTGCCCATTCACGAAGCTTCTGCCAATTTGGAACCAAACCAACAACTCCAATTGAACCAGTTATGGTATTAGGTTGAGCAAAGATATAGTCAGCACCACAGGAAATCCAATATCCTCCAGAAGCTGCCATATTACCCATAGATACTACCACTGGCATCTTTGCATTTACTTTTTCTATATAGTCAAAGATAATATCAGATACTAATGCGCTACCTCCACCACTATCAACTCGGAGAACTAAAGCTTTTACAGATTTCATTTTTTGAATTCTTTTTAATTCTTTTCCAATGTTCTCTTCTGTAATTATGCGGTAGCCACCACTAAATCTTCTATCAGCATCTGACATCACAATTCCACCCTGAGCATACAGAACAGCAATTTTGTCTGAAGAAAAGGTTGTGGTTTTCTTAGTGTAATCCTCAAAATTTACCAAATGATTATTTTTAAGCATCACATCTTTAAATTCATTCTCATAACTTAAAGCATCCACTAATTTCAAATCCAGAGCAGTTTGACCCGAAATTAAAAATTCTTTTCTTTCCTCCATAATATCTTTTAACTTATCATCTGAAAATTTTCTGTTTTTAGCAAGTTGTCCCATATAAATGTCGTAAGTTTCATCAATGTAGTTAGTTAAGCTCTCACGCAATGGGTCTGAGATTGTCTTTCTACTGAATGTTTCATAGGCACCTTTGTATTTACCTTGATGCATTACAGTAAATTCAATCCCCATTTTATCAAAAAACCCTTTATAAAAATTTATTTCAACGCCAATTCCTGAGAGGGCAATTCCAGCTGAAGGTGAGGGATTTAAAAATATAGAATCAGCAACCGAAGCGAGATAATATCCTTTATCAATCGTTAGACTAATATATGCATAAATCTTTTTACCTGATTTTTTGAATTCTAATAATTTATCATGCAACTCTTTAGTAAGAGCCCAGCCGCCCATATAAAATTCAGGTTTAAGAATTATACCTTTAATATGGGCATCTTGTTTGGCTGCATCAAGCCTCCTGCAAATTTCACCGATAGAAAGTTTCTCTTTCATAAAGAAAATTCCTTCATATTCATTATAATCATGATGTAAGCCACCAAGTGAAAGTTCCAGATAGGTATTAGGCTCTATTACAACTTTCTTTCTTATAGGTATGGACTTAACTACCACAATAGTAAAAATTACGACTAAAATTCCTATAATTGCAAAAATCCAGAGTAATACTTTACCTAATGTTTTCATTTTTTATCCTTTTAAATTTTTAAGAATTAATAATTCTGTGTTAATAAATCTGTCAAGAAAATGAATTCTTGAATGCTTAATTCTTCAGGTCTTCTTGAAAAATCAAAATCTTTGTTTTGCATAAGAATCTGGTAATCGGTCTTATTTAAATAGATTCTCAAACTGCTTCTCAACATTTTGCGACGATGTTGAAATGTATGGTCAATGATTTGCCAAAGGAGACTTTCATCTGATACATTTGGAATTTGCCTTTTAGGAATAAGTTGAATCACAGCAGATGTTACCTTCGGTTTAGGCCTGAAGAGATAAGGTGGAATCTTAAACAGTTTTTTCGTATTAAAGCAAAATTGCACTTTTATAGATAATATTCCATAATCCTTACAGCCTGGTCTTGCAACTATTCTATCTGCAACTTCGTCCTGAATCATAATTGTAATTGATGAAAATAACCCCCTATTATCAATGAACTTGAAAATAATTGGAGAGGTTATATGATAGGGAAGATTAGCAACAATTTTTATCTTCTCATTATCAGCATACTTAGAAAAATCAACATCAAGAATATCCCTGTTTATCAGTTCAAAATTGGGTTCGGACAATTTATACTTTAAAAATTCATACCAGTTCTTATCAATTTCAAAAGCAATAAGTTTATTACACTTTTTTAAAAGTTTTTCTGTAAGGATTCCTTGCCCGGGTCCTATTTCCCAGACCACATCATTCTCAGAAATTTTTGCTAAACGGATAATTTTTTCAGCAATATTTTTATCTATAAGAAAATGCTGACCCAGAGATTTTTTATAATGAATAGCCACCGATTTTCACCGATTCACACTGATATAATGAGCTAATATCAATCTGTCCAATGCCAGCATACAATTTACTAATTTACCAATTTACTAATTCACCAGTTAACTAATTAATGACAATACTAACCAACTTTTGGGGCACAATAATCACTTTTTTTATCTCTTTTCCTTCAATATATGAACGAACCTTTTTATCAGATAATGCCAGTTTCTCTACTTCTTCTTTTGAAGTATTTAATCCGACCGTTATCTTGCTTCTTATTTTGCCGTTAATCTGGATGACATACAATATTTCATCTTTGATTAAGAATTTCTCATTATATGAAATCCATCCAGACTCATAAATTGATGGCTTGTTACCAAGCATCTCCCATATTTCTTCTGCTAAATGAGGAGCAAAAGGTGAAAGGAGTTTGGGAATAATTTCAACAGATTCTCTGTAAATCGCCTTTTCAATATCAGAGCAATTTTCATCTACCTTAAATGCCGTGACATTATTAAGGTGTTCCATAATCGCAGCAATTGCTGTATTGAATTGCATCCTATCTTCAATATCTTCTGTAACCTTCTTTATTGTATGATGAGTGCTGTATCTTAAATTTTTTAAAGATTGAGAGATTTCTGCATCTTCATTATAATTTGTGGGAGAATTTATAAGGAAATCCTTTTTTTCAGAAATCAATATCCAAATGCGATTCAGAAAGCGAAATGCTCCTTTTACTCCTTCATCATTCCATTCTACATCCTTTTCTGGAGGAGACGCAAAAAGCATAAAGATACGTACAGTATCTGAGCCATATCTATCAATGATGTATTGAGGGTCAACCACATTATGCTTGGATTTAGACATCTTAGCACCATCTTTGGTCACCATTCCTTGAGTAAGAAGATTAGTGAATGGCTCGTCAGTGAAAACCAGACCAATATCCCTTAAAAATTTATGGAAGAATCTTGCATAAAGCAGATGCATACAAGCGTGCTCAATACCGCCAATGTATTGGTCTACTGGAAGCCAATGAGCAGCAATATCCTTATCAAATGGCATTTTGTCATTTTTCGGGTCGCAGAAACGAGCATAATACCAGGAAGAATCAAAAAAAGTATCCATTGTATCTGTTTCACGCTTTGCCGGTCCTCCACATTTTGGACAGGTTGTGTTAACAAAATCAGATGCAGTTTTAAGTGGATTTTGTGTAGTTTTTCCAACTTGGACATTTTCAGGGAGTTTGACTGGCAATTGATTTTCCGGCACAGGTACCACTCCACATTTATCACAATAGATAATTGGTATAGGAGTTCCCCAATACCTTTGTCTTGAAATTCCCCAGTCACGCAAATGATAATTAACTGTTTTTATTCCGATATTTTTTTGTTCCATCCACTCATATATCATATCAATTGCATCTCTACTTTTCATGCCATCAAATTGCTCTGAATTACTCATTATTCCATCATCAATATAAGCTTCTTTCATTTCTTTCAATTTTAGGGTTTTATCCCAATTCTGAATAACAATTCTTATTGGCAGATTGTATTTCTTTGCGAATTCAAAATCTCGTTGGTCATGTGCTGGTACGCACATTACAGCACCACTGCCATAATCCATAACAACATAATTTCCAATCCATATTGGAATTTTTTTGCCATTTACCGGATTGATTGCATACTTGCCAGTAAAAATTCCTTCTTTTTCTGTGTCCTTAGCTGTCCGCAAGATTTTATTTTCGTTTATTATTCTATTAACAAATTTGTCAATCTCTTCTTCATATTGACTCCCTATTTTCAACTTTTTGACAAGTGGGTGTTCTACAGCCAGAACCATATATGTGCAACCGAAAATAGTATCTGGACGAGTTGTAAATACCGGAATAGTTTCATCACTGCCAGCAAGCTTAAAAAATATTTCTATACCATAACTTTTTCCAATCCAATTTTTCTGCATAGTTATAACTCTCTGGGGCCACTTGCCAAGTTTAGAATGGTCTAAAAGTTCCTCTGCATAGTCGGTGATTTTAATAAACCATTGTTCTACTTCTTTTTGAATAACTTTAGTATCACATCGCCAACAATATCCATTTTCTGCTTGTTCATTTGCCAGAACCGTCTTACAGTGCGGACACCAATTTACAAATGATGATTTTTTATAAACAAGTCCTTTTTCATACATTTTCAGGAAAATCCACTGATTCCAGCGGTAATATTCCTCATCACAAGTAGCGAATTCTCTATCCCAATCATAGCCGAATCCAATTGCCTTAAACTGACCACGCATCTTCTCAATATTTTGGTAAGTAGTAATCTTAGGATGAGAATTTTGCTCAATTGCACAATTTTCTGCTGGCATTCCGAATCCATCATATCCCATTGGCTGCAGTACTTTATATCCATTCATTATCTTAAAACGAGCAATAGCATCTGCAATTGAGTAGTTGGAAATATGCCCCATATGAAGCGTTCCAGATGGGTATGGAAACATAGAGAGCAGGTAATATTTTGGCCTATTGTCCTGTTCATTTACATAAAACAATCTCTTCTGCTCCCAAATTTTCTGCCACTTTCTCTCAATCTCTTTGAAAGGATATTCCATTTAGCCTCCAGCTAACAAAGAAATAAACTTATTATGTCATCCAAAAGAAGATGTGACTTATTTTAGTCAATTTTTTTGTTAGATTAACTTCAAATTGCGAGATGGTATCCTGACTGGTAGTGACTCGCTGATTCAAAAAAAGCATCCGTCAGCTGACGGATACTGATATACAGTCCCGATTTATCGGGACTTTTTTTGAATCAGGGAGAGTATTTATACTCTTGTAACTTTGGCATGATATCATCTCGCTGGAAGAAAGGTAGTCAAAAATTTTTAAATTTTTGAGGGTATGCATAATTTTATCATTAAAAATATTGACATAAAATTTCCTGAACATTTAAAAAGTTTTTATGAAAACATCTACAATTATTTCATTTTTGATAATTCTGTTTGCTTTTCTGTGTTGCAGTTATGATGAACCAGAGCAAAAAGATACCATTCCACCTTCAAAGGTGCATTTAATTCCTCATCTTGGTGATGTAGGTGATATTGATACTGAAACAGGTCAGATTGATTTTAGTATTACTGACAAAGATAATGGTATTGATGCTGTACAATCTGGAGATCTTGATTACAATTGGATGAAAATTCAATGGGACGGAACTGAGTTAGCACAGGATGGAGATATTCATCATATAGATGTGTATAGATATTTTTATGGAGACCCTCTTAAGGACACGGTATTGGTTGCTACAGTTCCTTATCAGCCAGATTCTACTCAGTATGTGGATACATTTGAAGGCGTGGAAACTATCATTCAGCAAACCTGGTTTTATTTTATCGTTCCTTATGATGAAGCTGATAACTTTACTAATTCTGATACCGTGTCATATAGATTGTTAGGCGTACCTGGATTACTTACTCCCGAAAATAATGATGAATGCGGTATCAATGAAAATATTTTATTCTCTTGGAATGATGTTTCTTTATCAACCTCATACCGTATTATATTTTTTGATACCACTCATAGTTTCATTACTAGTAATGATATAGACAGTACAAGATGCAATATTGTCCCTTTAGATTTAGGACTTATTCCTGGTTATACATATATCTGGAGGATAGATGCATTTGGAGCAGAATATGAACCAGGCAGGAGAAGCGGGTCCGAATCAGAAGAAAGACGCATAACTTTTTTCTAAAAACAATTACGATAAATTTGACTAAAATACTCGCGCCTACATATTTCATACAATAAAAATGGAGCTTATTATGAAACGCATAATTTTTATTATCATTTTTCTTACTTTGTCATTTGGAATTATAAATGCACAGACCAGCACAACTCCTTCGGCACCTCCGAGTACTTCTGCATATACATATTCAGGAACTATGGGTGATGTGGAGCAGCTCAGAATCTATACTTATATTTGGGGTAGAGTTAGAAAACCCGGCTTGTATATCGTTCCAGATGATACTGACC
>JAGGUR010000056.1 GCA_021158425.1 Candidatus Cloacimonadota bacterium
AGGCGATAGAATTGGCAGGCAATTAGGATTTCCAACTATAAACCTTGAGCCATTAGAACCAAGGAAATTGCTCCCTCAATGTGGCGTGTATTTAACAAAGACTAAGCTCAAACAAAATATGATGTGGGGACTTACCAATATCGGATTAAGGCCAACAATAAAAAAGAATAATAGAAAAAAATTTATTGAAACTTATATTTTTGATTTTGATAAAGAGGTTTATTCGCAAGAGATAGAACTCTTTTTTATAAGAAGAATTCGTGATGAAAAAGAATTTGCAAGTAAGGAAGAACTTATTGAGCAAATAAAGTTAGATGAGAGCATTGCAAGATGTATAATTGATATTAGAAACTTGACTTAATTTCTAGAATTTTAGATTTTTTATAAAAATTACTCCAATCGGAGAGAAAGGAACAACAATGCTACAAAGTGAACTTACAAAAATTACAAGACGATATAATATTCCTAAAGTAGAATATGTTTATTCAAATAATGAGATTAAGTCGGTATTAATCAATATTGATGATTTTATGAGACTAATAGAAACAATTGATATAAATCTTAATGCGGAACTTATGAACTCAATTAAGAATGGTCTTAAGGATTTTGAGAATGGAAATATAGAAACTGAAGATGAGGTCTTTGATGATTTATAAAAAATTTTTACAAAGGAATTCATCAAAAAAAGTGATAACTACAAGTGCCTGAAAAGACGAATCAAGATTAAAGATGAGTTTCTTGTTTTATTGCAGCAACAGGATAAACCCTCCAAACAAACGGAGGGCAGGCCTGTTGCTACCCGCCAACTTGTGGGTAGATTCGGGTTTTCATCCTTCATAGTTCATCCTTCGTCCGTCAACTGACGGACTACGGAGAATGGATGCTACGGAGAACGGGTATATCGGGAGCGTTAGAATCAGCGCAATGTATTTGTAATTCGTAATTTTACATTTATCTCTGCGTTCTTTGCGTCTCTCCACCCTCTGCAGTTGCACTGCTATGGAGGACGGGTGCGGTGAGGTATTTTCAGCAATTGTTCCTAACAGTCCGCCAGCTGGCGGATGTAATCCTGTTTATTAAAACACCATTACAAATGGTGTTAGGATCGTTTCAATGTAATTGTAATTCGTAATTTTACATTTAAATTTGTGTCTTTGTCCGTCCTCCGTAGAAGTTCTACTTCGGAGGATGGATGCCTTTGTGGCAAAAAAGTGATTTACATATGAAAAACAAAGTATCAGCCATCATAACAGCTGCGGGAAAAAGTGTGCGAATGAACCTACCAGTAAAAAAGCAGTTTATGCCACTTGCTGGAAAACCAATTATAGTCCACACAGCAGAGAAATTTTTAAAAGCGGAAGTTTTTGATAAAATAATTGTCACAATCAGTTCAGAAGATAGAAAACTTGCTGAAAAAATACTCTTTTCTGAATATAATCTTCCTAAAAAGAAATTTATCATTGTTGATGGAGACGTAACAAGGCAACAATCCGTATTTAATGCGTTAAAGATGTGTCCGAAATCAACAGATTATGTTGTAATTCACGATGGGGTTAGACCTCTCATAAAGGTTAAAGAAATTAAAAAAATTGTTAAATTGACTGAAGAAGAAAGAGCGGTTACACTCGGCATACCAGCGAAAAATACTATTAAAAAGATTGAACTGAATAGAGTCATATCCACTTTAGATAGAAGTCAGTTATGGGAAATTTTTACACCTCAAGCATTTTGGTTTCAGATAATCTATGATGCACATCAACAAGCGGTTGATGCGGGATTTCTTGCTAATGATGATGCAGAATTAGTGGAGAAAATAGGTATGCCTGTTTATGTTTTGAAAGGCTCGCCAGAAAATATAAAAATTACTGATAAGTTTGATTTGAAAATTGCTGAAGCGATATTAAATAGTGTCTATTCGTAAACCTTGCGAATGGTTGAAGACCTTCGCAATGGTTGAAGTGTGCATACAACCATTACGGAGGTTTCTCCGCCAGCTCAGAGACCCCGATATATCGGGGATAAAATCGGGTCCGGCGGATTAACCATCCGTAAGGTTTTAGAATACCAACTTTATGGAAAAATACTAAATAGAATTAGGAAAAAATAAATTTGAGGTTTTGAAATGCAAAAAAAATATGAATATCTAACAAAAACAGAAGCAAGGGTAGTGTCATCTTTTGTTAAAGAGTTGAAAGAAAAATTGGGTGATAAAATAGTTTTTATCAAACTTTTTGGCTCTAAAGTTAGAGGTGACTTTACCAAAGATTCTGATATTGATATCTTTATTTTAGTTAAAAGGAAAAAAGGTGTAAGAGACAAGATAAGTGACATTTCAGCTGTCCGCCAGCTCCGAGACGGAGTCGCGATAAATCGGGACTGGCGGATTGAAACAGATGTTCCAATATCTACTGTTGTATCCAGTGTTTTTGAATATAAGAAAAATAAGGAGTTAAAGTCATTTTTCCTTGAAAAACTAGAAACAGAAGGAGTAACTCTATGAGCAGAATAGAATTAGCAAAATATAGG
>JAGGUR010000130.1 GCA_021158425.1 Candidatus Cloacimonadota bacterium
TACCTTACAGAGGTCTATACGGAATAGTCAATGCGGGAGGTCCTCATGAAAAAATTGATTATAACATCCCTGCAGATATGTACTATGCATGTTTAGACAGAACCTCTGCCCCGGGTGATGGTCCAGATTGGAATAATGATAACGATGACAAGTGGGGAGAAAATAACGAAGCTGATCTCTTGGCAGAATTTTATATTGCGCGCATTTGTATGAATGGTCACTCAGAGATAGCCAATTTCATAAATAAAACAATCATGTATTCAGAAACACCTGTGGTTGATGAATTGCAGTCTGCTTTATTGGTCGGAGAGCTTCTCTTTTTACCACCACCCTGGGGCCCAGGACTTACCTATGGGGGCTGGTATATGGATGAACTTATTGGATTTTGCGATACAAATGGATATACAACAATAGGGATTCCCACAACCTGGAATATATCAAAATTGTATGAGGAAGAGTTTAATTGGACTTCCCAGGATTTATTTGCTGAGCTTAACCTGGGACCCAATCTGCTTAATCATCTTGGACATGGCAGTCCTACTCATTGTTTAAATATTGATAATTCAGACTTAACAACTTATCACATTACCAATGATGGAATTACACATAACTTTATTAATGGCTATTCTCAGGCATGCTATTCTGGTTCAATGGATAACTGGCATTGGTCTGGATATTATGTTGGTGATTGCTTTGCAGAAAAGATATCCACTATGCCTACAGCTACTTCAACCTTTATAGCTAATTCTCGTTATGGCTGGGGTCAACCAGGTGGAACAGATGGAGCTTCGCAAATATTTAACAGAGAATGGATTGATGTTTTCTTTGATGATGGCATATATTCCATTGCAGGAGCCAATCAAGTTTCAAAAGAACATGCCATCCCGTTTATTGAAGCAGAGCAGGTTGTAAGATGGTGCTGCTACGAATTGAATGTTTTTGGTGATCCTGCTCTCCAACTATGGACTGAACCTCCAACATTTATCGATGTATGTTACAACCAATTCTTGGTTATTGGGCAGCAATCATTCGATGTTATTAGTTATAACTGTAGTACAGGTAGAGTTGCTATTCATTTCAACAATGAAATAATTGGAGTAGGAGAATTATTAGATGGTTCTGCACAGGTCTTAATATTTAATCCTCCAACTGAACCAGGAATTGCAACCCTTACTATTTTGCCATATAATCAAAATTATTATTTATACAAAAGAGAACTACCTGTGATTAATTCTCCATTTTGTATAAGTGGGCATATTTATGATAATACATATGGTTATGGAATACCAGACATTAAGATGAATGTCGAAAATGGAATGCCTGTTAGGACGAACTCGTCTGGTTATTATTGTATTGAGGTTGCACCAGAATGGAGCGGCACTGTAACACCAGAGAAAGGATATTGGAAATTTGATCCACCCTTTAAGGAATATGCTAATATTCAGAATGATGTTACGGATGAAGATTATACTGGTATATTAAAAGAAGGAATTGCAGGAACGATTACTCTCTCAGGTGGTAATGGACAAGTCCAAAATGTAAAGGTTGCAGCTGGTGGGCAAATCACTTATCCTAATTCCCAAGGCATCTATATCATTCCTCTCCCTCCGAGGGATACTGTCTATGTCTATGCATACCTATCAGGATACAAACCAGAAGGAGCCAAAAACGTTGAAATAATAGCAAATCAGATACAAGTAATAGATTTCACTTTAGAAGAAGGTTTGGGAATTTTCGTTCAACAAGGTGGCATAGGAGATGCTACTACTATTCAGGAAGGAATTGAGCTTGCACAAGATGAAGATACTGTTTGGGTTGCAGATGGGATTTATTCTTCTGGCGATAACGGAATTTCTTTAAATGGCAGGAACATAACGATTAAATCAATATTTGGTCATGAGAATTGTATAATTAGTGGTAATTCAACCAAAACCTTTAGAATTAGTAATGGAGATAAGAGCACAATTGATGGATTCACTATCAGTGATTTCGCCCGTATTAAAATTTGTGAGATGTCTTCTTCCACGATAAATAGTTGCAACATAAGTACTGTGTATGGTATTCATATATCCCATTATAGCACTTCTGAAATTAGAAACTGTCAGATAAGCTCAAGCGGAGTGGGAATAGTATCATCCAGTGGGTATATAACTATCACTAACTGCGAAATAACGAATTGTGCAAAAGCTTTAGAAATAGGCGAATCGAGTAAAGCAATCATTGATGGGTGTATAATTTCAAATAATGAAGTCTGGTCTGGTGGTAAACCTATTATTGATATTTATGAATCTCTAACTACTATCTCTAACTGTGAAATTGTAAATAACATTGTATGTGGCGCTTTCTGTGAGAGCAAAACAATATCTTGCACTGGTAGTAGCTCAGAATTAAACTTGTTAAATTGTACATTATATGGAAATGATACACAGAATAACGACTATAGCATTTACTTAAATGAGGAAGCAAGCGGAACAATTACAAATTGCATTTTATGGGATGATGTAACGGAACAACAGATATGTCCTTTGTCATGTGCAGATGTATCTTATTGCGATATAAAAACTGACTATCCCGGACTGTATCCTGATAATTGTATATTTGATGATCCCAACTTCTTTGACCCTGCCAATGGTAATTATTCATTGATCTGGA
>JAGGUR010000077.1 GCA_021158425.1 Candidatus Cloacimonadota bacterium
GGAAAACACTTATAGCACAAACATTGGCAAAATTCTTAAAAGTTCCTTTTGCTATTGCAGATGCTACAACTCTTACAGAAGCAGGATATGTTGGAGAAGATGTTGAAAATATTCTTGTGCGATTACTTCAAACAGCTGATTATAATCTTGCAAGAACTGAAAAAGGTATAGTTTATATTGATGAGATTGATAAGATAGCTCGCAAATCCGAAGCTCCGTCAATTACAAGAGATGTTTCAGGAGAAGGCGTGCAACAAGCTTTACTAAAAATTCTTGAAGGTGATAAAGTGAATGTGCCTCCAAAAGGTGGAAGAAAACATCCACATCAAGAATTTATTGAAATTGATACCAAAAATATCCTTTTTATTGTTGGAGGGACTTTTAATGGACTTGAGAAGATTATTGAGCGTAGAATAAATAAGAAAACAGTAGGATTTGGTGCAGAACTTATTGGCTTGTATTCAGACAAAAAGAGTGAGATATTTAAAAAAGTAGAACCACAGGACCTTTTAAGGTATGGAATTATCCCTGAATTGATTGGAAGATTACCTGTTGTAACTACATTGTCAGAATTAAACAAAGAAGCTTTGATCAAGATACTCACCCAGCCTAAAAACGCTTTAAGTAAGCAGTATAAGGCGTTATTTGCTTTAGAAAATGTTTCCCTAAAATTTACAGATGATGCATTAGAGGCAATAGCAGAAATTGCTATGAAGCGGGAGTCTGGAGCAAGGGGGCTTCGTGCAATTATGGAATCAATTATGATTGATATTATGTATCAAGTCCCTGATCTGAAAGATGTTCGGGAATGCTATATTACAAAAGATGTTATTGTTAAGAGAGGTAAACCGATTTTTAAGATTAAACCAGATTTGCTTTCAGAAGAGAAAAATAGGCTGATTGCTTAGATAATATAATAAGATATAGCTTTAATTTTTTCTTGACAGCAAATTTTTATTTTTTGAGAAAGTATCTAAATAGAGTTCCACAGTAGCTCAGCGGTAGAGCAGGTGGCTGTTAACCACTTGGTCGGGGGTTCAAATCCCTCCTGTGGAGCCATTTTTTTTGAGTAAAATGAGTAAAAGGAATAAATATTATACCTATGTGTTACATTCACCGAAATACAATAAAATCTATATAGGTTATACAAATAATTTAGAAAGAAGAATCTATTTTCATAATTTAGGAATAAAGGGATGGACTTCACAATTTATTCCCTGGCAATTGATCTATTCAGAAGAGTTTTCCACGAAAAAAGAAGCTATGAAGCGGGAACGGGAATTAAAATCTTATCAAGGCAGAAGATTCATTCATGAGGAAATATTAAAAAAGATTTCTGTATAAATTATTAGTCAAGCAGGTGCTTGTATCCGCCAGCTCCGAGACGGAGTCCCGATAAATCCCTCACAGAGGGATAAATCGGGTCTGGCAGAGCCATTTTTCCTATCCTTGCGAAGGTTTAAATCTTCACAAGGATAAAATTTTAAATAACTTGACTGTAAAAAAGTATCCCTTTTCAAAATGTCAAAAATTTGATAAGGGATAAATTGATGACGGATAATGATTTGGCAAAAACAGATGAAGTTTTGGAGCAGTATAAAGATAGGGCTGGAAATCTAATTCCTATATTACAAAATATTCAAACTAAATTGGGATATTTATCTAAAGAAACAATTAAATACATTTCTACCAAAACTAAAATTCCAGTAAGCGAAATCTATGGTGTAGTCACCTTTTATACTCAATTTCGGCTGCAGCCTATTGGAAAAAATATTATAAGAATCTGTCATGGAACAGCCTGTCATGTGGCAAATGCTTCAAAAATCGCGGATACTATCTTTGAGGAATTGAATGTAAAGCCAGGTGGAACCACAGAAGATTTGAAATTCTCAGTAGAGGTTGTGGCTTGTCTCGGATGTTGTAGCTTAGCACCTGTAATGATGATTAACGATAAAGTCTATGGACGACTCACTTCAGAAAAGGTTAAGAAAATATTAGCAGAATACTAAGTCAGCAACAAAGCCATTAAGAGAGAATGAATAACGAATAACGAATAATGAATGATGAATGAGGTTAGAGGTTAAATTTATATAATTTTGTGCCAGCTCATATGGAAAAAATCGTAGGAGATAATTTGGAAAGTAATATAACTAAAATAAAAGTTGGACTTGCCAGCTGTGGAATTGCTGCTGGTGGACTGGAAGTCTTTGATAAAATAGATAAATTTTTAGATAAGAGTAAACTGAATGTGAAATTGGAAAAAACTGGCTGCATTGGAATGTGTTATAAAGAAGTTCTGGTTGAAATAGATGACGAACAATTTGGCTCAACTATGTATGGACCAGTGAAACCTGAAGATGTGGATGAAGTTCTGCAGGCTCATCTTATTGATAAAAAACCGAAGACTGAAAAAGTTCTCTTTTCTGATAAACTTGGGGGAAAGGAAGATGAGGTTCTTAAGCACCAAACACGAATTGTACTTAGAAATTGTGGGATAATAAATCCTGAATCCATTGATGATTACTTAGAACAAGACGGTTATAAAGCAATTCAGCAAGTTCTCACAGAAATGAAGCCAGAAGATGTTATAGAAGAGATAAAAAAATCTGGATTAAGAGGTAGAGGTGGCGCAGGTTTCCCAACTGGATTAAAATGGCAATTCGCCCATCAAGCAAAAGGCGATATAAAATATATCATTTGCAATGCTGATGAAGGTGACCCTGGTGCTTTTATGGACAGAAGCGTTCTGGAAGGTGACCCTCATAGTGTTATTGAAGGGATGCTTATTGCCGCTTATGCAATCGGGGCAAACCAGGGATATATCTATTGCAGAGCAGAATATCCACTTGCATTAAAACGGCTTAGAATTGCTATTAAACAAGCGGAAGAGCGAGGTTTTCTGGGGAATAATATTTTTGATTCAGATTTTAACCTGAAAATAGATATTAAAGAGGGTGCCGGTGCATTCGTTTGTGGTGAAGAAACTGCTATGATTGCCTCTATTGAAGGTAAAAGAGGAATGCCAAATATCAGACCACCATATCCTGCTAATTCAGGATTATGGGGTAAGCCTACTAATATAAATAATGTTGAAACTTTTGCTAATATTGCCTGGATAATTCGTAATGGTGCATCTGAATTTGCGAAATATGGAACTGAGAAAAGCAAGGGCACAAAGGTTTTTGCACTTACAGGAAAAATCAAAAGAGGCGGACTTGTTGAAGTTCCTATGGGAATGACATTACGAGATGTGATATTTAAGGTTGGTGGTGGAATAATTGGTGATAAGAAGTTCAAAGCAGTTCAACTTGGTGGACCTTCCGGCGGCTGTATTCCAGAAAGCCTGCTTAATACTCCTGTTGATTATGATTCACTAACCGCAACTGGTGCAATTATGGGCTCAGGCGGTATGGTCGTTATGGATGAAACCACCTGTATGGTTGATATGGCAAGATTTTTTCTGAATTTTACGCAGAATGAGTCCTGTGGGAAATGCACTTTTTGCCGAATAGGCACCAAACGAATGCTGGAAATTTTAACAAGAATAACTGAAGGCAAAGGAAAGAGTAGCGATATAGACCTTCTCTATGATTTATCTGATAAGGTGAAAAAAGCTTCTCTATGTGGGTTAGGACAAACAGCACCAAATCCAGTTCTTACAACTTTAAAATATTTTAAAGATGAATATATTGAACATATTGAAAATAAACATTGTCCAGCTGGAGTTTGTAAACAGCTTATAAAATATGAAATTATTCCTGAAAAATGTGTTGGCTGCCAGATGTGTAAAAAAGTATGTCCTGTTGATGCAATTTCAGGCGAGAGAAAATCTGTTCATAAAATTGACCAGGAAAAATGTATAAAGTGCGGTGCTTGTATGGATACTTGCAAATTTGATGCAATCAGAAAGTTGTAAACTTGTAAACTTGTGAATTGGTGAACTGGTAACTAATTTACCAATTCACTAATTTACTAATTCACTACTTAAAATGGCAAATGTAAAAATTAAATTAAATGGAAATGAAGTAATCGCTCAAGAGGGCCAAACTATTCTTGAGGTAGCCAGAGAGAATGGTATAGAGATTCCGACTTTATGTCATGATGAGCATTTGA
>JAGGUR010000140.1 GCA_021158425.1 Candidatus Cloacimonadota bacterium
AAGCAACTTTCTAATGGAATTTATTTCTACAGATTGACAGTTAACGATAAGATTATTGATACAAAAAAGTGTGTGATTTTGAGGTGATTTTTTGAAGTGTGAAGAATTTTGCGAGAATATTAATATTCTCGCTAAGTCAATAAAAGGCTGCTTTAAAGCATCCTTTTTGAAATATCATTTAGCATCATTTATGATGCTTTTCTTGATTTAGCGTGATAGTTTACTATCACATAGTTTAGAAAGGATAGAACCTTATGATTCAAATAGAAAACTTATGCAAAACCTATATCAATAAGAAAAAAGGTATCACAACAAAAAAGGAAGCTGTAATAAATCTTAATTTTGAATGTAAACCTGGAAAAATATTTGGTTTACTCGGTCCAAACGGAGCAGGCAAGACAACTACATTGCGTTGTATCTCTACACTTATTAAGCCAACCTCTGGTTCTATTAAAGTAAATGGATATGATATTCTAAAAGATGAAAAAAAGGTTCGTTCAATTATCGGATTTCTTACAAGTGATATGAAATTGGATGGCTATTTTACTCCAAATTATATGTTAGATTATTTCGGAAAACTTAATAAAATGGATTTGGAAAATATAAAGCAGAGAAAGGAAGAATTATTCTCAGAATTAGAAATGGAAGATTTCATAGATATTAAGATTGATAAACTTTCTTCAGGAATGAAACAGAAAACCGCACTTGCAATCAGTCTTATTCATAACCCTGATATAATTGTGTTTGATGAGCCAACGAGCGGACTGGATGTTATCACTGCAAAAAATGTTACAGATTTTTTACGCAAATCTGCTAATGAAGATAAGACAGTTATTATCTCTACACATACTATGAGTGTGGCAGAAAAACTTTGTGATGAGATAGGCATCTTAATTGAAGGTGAATTAAAAGAACTTGGAACTCTTTCAGAAATCCTTTCTAAAAATAAAGCTGATAATTTAGAAGATGTATTTTTTAAATACTTAGCCTGAATAATTCATAAGCCACAACCCCCATTTTACGCGGGGATACAAAGGCACAAAGTTTTAATAATATTTTGATAAAAGCAAATATTCAAATATTCATTAGAATAATCTATCTTATGAAACTGTCTCTATTTTCAATATTCTTCGTGTCTTAGTGCCTTTGTGGCTAAAATCCAGATTAGAGGTGGAAAATGTTTAGAGATTCTTTAATAATAATGAGCAAAGAGCTAAAAAGACTTTTTACAGATAGGAAAATGATATTTCTTCTCGTATTA
The DNA here is from genome assembly GCA_021158425.1 of Candidatus Cloacimonadota bacterium. Lineage (GTDB taxonomy): Bacteria > Cloacimonadota > Cloacimonadia > JGIOTU-2 > JGIOTU-2 > JAGMCF01. Next base: position 1,262 of record JAGGUR010000140.1, read on the forward strand.
GTCCCTTTACTTATATTACCTGTTATGTATTCTGTTATGGGTTATATGGAAAAAGTAAGACACAAAGATATAAGTGAATATGAAGCGGATATTTTTGTGTATCCTGGTAAACAAAATGATTCCTATATCTTTGATAGATTTTATAAGGAACTTAAAGAATTTAATGCTAAATTGAATGTAATTCCTGAACAGCAAATTGATATATCAAAAGATTTGATAACAGAAAAAGAGTCGGAGTTACTGATAGTATTTCCAGATAACATACAGAAAAGATTTGAAGATATGGCTCCATTTGATATTCAATTATATTATAATGCCAGTTCTGACTATTCATCGCATATATATTATAAAACAAGGAGTTCGTTTGATGCAATTGGTGATACTCTTATTGCTGAGAGATTGGAAAAGATGAAACTACCTAGTGAAATTCTCAGTCCTTTTACAATAAATAAAACTATCACACCACAGGAAGCTAATCTGGCAAAGAAAGGAAGTGTTGCTGGAAAATTATTAGGAATATTACTCCCTTTCTTTATTTTGATATATCTTTTTTCAAATTCTTTGACTGTCGGAACAGATACTGTTGCAGGTGAGAAAGAGCGAGGAACTCTTGCTATTTTGCTGGTAAATCAGGTTGATAGACTTTCTATAATAGTTGGAAAGATGCTCTCTGTAATGTGTGCTGCTTTTGTAGGGGCTGCAAGTTCTGTAGCTGGATTAATTATTGGCTCCCGTTTCTTTATCTCTATGTTTGGCGGTTCAATGAAGGAATTGAAAGGTTTTGTATTATTTGCAAAAGATTATTTGCAATTTGCGATAATATTAATTCCGTTTGCGATGTTGGTGGTAGCAATTGTAATGATTATATCAACTTATGCCAGAAATATTAAAGAAGCTCAGGGTATGATTATGCCTGTATATTTTATTGTGATGATTATTGGAGTTTCAACTATGAGAATGTCTGAGACCCCATCTCTATGGATGATATATACTCCAATTTTTAATTCTCTTATTGCACTTAAATCAATTTTTATGCAAAATGCAATCTGGGGGAATGTATTGATTTCTGCTGTTAGTTGCCTTATCCTTGCAGGGATTTTGATTTTCTATATGTTGAAAATGTTTAATGATGAGAGGATACTGTTCAGGATTTAGTCACAAATTTTCAAAGGCTGAAGGATTACAAAGAATTGTGAAAATTATTAGATTTAACCATTACGGAGGTTTTGCAGGCTCAACCATCCGTAAGGTTACTGTAACCTTGCGAATGTTTTAAACCTTCGCAATGGTTAGAAACAGAAGGAAACAAAATGAGACTAATTAAAAATATGAATAAACGGGTGAAAAAGCTCACTATTTTTGATATAAAACTTGTTCAAGGTGCTGCAATGTTTATTATGCTTATCATAGTTAAGCTAATCCCTCAAATAATGGACATCAGTATCTGGTGGTTTGTAGTATTAGCAATATTATGTGGAATAAGACCTATGTATGTGTTTTATAAAAAAGAGTAAACTTTTTCAAACATCGTTAACATCCTGAGATGACATTGATGGCATCTTATGAATGATATTTTTAAAACATTAGGATTACTCACAAATAATCAAGAAGGGAAAAATGAATAAAAGAATCAAAAACTTATTCTTATTTGTTTTTATTATTTTCTGTCTATTGTTAACATATAGTTGTATTAATCAGAAATCAGGGAAGATAGAAGGTGCTGATAATAAAGAAACTAACAAAATTACTTTAGAAAATGAAGCATCATTGATGGCAGTGTTATGGTGTCAAGCCTCTGCGGAATATAGAGCTCTGGCGTATCAAGCTTATAATATTGCCAGATTAAGACTTGATGAAGAATTACAAATTAATAGAAACCAGAAAAGAGCAGTGATAGTTGATATTGATGAAACTGTGTTAGACAATTCAAGGTATAATGCTAAAGAAATTACTGATAAACAGGTCTATCCAGATGATTTTTATAAATGGATTGATATGGCAAAAGCAGAAGCTATTCCAGGTGCTAAAGAATTTTTAGACTATGCAGTTTCTAAAAATTGTGATGTTTTCTATATATCAAATAGAAGAATAAGATGCCTGGATGGCACATTACGAAATCTTAAAAAACTTGGTTTTCCACAAGCTGATAAAAATCATGTTTTGTTAAAAGGAGATGTTTCAAGTAAGGAAGGAAGAAGACAGGAAGTTGCAAAAACGCATTACATTGTCTTATTAATAGGTGATAATCTAATTGATTTTTCTGAAGTTTTTGATATAAAATCTGTAGAGGGACGTCTTGCTTCTGTAGAAAAGTATAAAGATAATTTTGGTAAAAAATTTATAGTTTTACCTAATCCAATGCACGGAGCTTGGTTCAAAGCTTTATATGATTACGACCGTAATTTATCTAAAGAAGAAAGAACTCAAAGAATTATCCGGTATTTAAAAAGCTATTAATATTTTCTTGGACGATTTAAGTATCGGAACAGAAAAATTGAAAAGTATTTGATTGTTAGCGTTAGCTCAAATTAGTTTTCTTAAAAAGGTATAGTTTCAAAGAGATTTGCAAAAATTATTTCTGTGAAAAGTAACAAATTTACTTCTGGAGTAATTCATTCCAGAAAATATTTCTGAGCAGCAACCTACACACGAATTTTCAAGAACTCTGATTTCATGATAATGAGTTTTATTTTATACAAATTATGTTATGTCGTTTATTCTTTTTATCTCAAAATTGAACAATAGCAATAGAAAAGGTTCTTCTTATTTATAACAAATCTTGACATAAAAAAGTATATATTTTTATTAAAAAAATATAGGAAGGAGTAGTATGAAACAATTTCTAATTTATTTATTAATAATGTGCTTTACAACATATCTATTTGGTTTGGATTATGTTGAAAGTTCCAATGGCTTGAACAATCCACAATTAGATGGCGGGAGAACAGAGATGGAATTTGCAGATATTGACGGAGATGGCAATGTAGATATATTATCCATCGGAGACCACGGTTCACCTTATGTAAATACTAATGAACACGGTATTATGGTCTGGTTTGGAGATGGAGATGGAAATTGGAGTATATATCAAAATGGTAACTTTGGTTATGGCGGAATTGCAATAGGAGATGTCAATAATGATGGTTTGTTGGATGTTGGCTATGCAATGCATCATGATTATTCAAGTAATGATTTCGGAGACCAACTTATTGAAGTTGCTTTGGGCGATGGCACAGGAATGAACTGGACACCCTGGGATGATGGATTAGCAACAAATGGTGAGACTTGGGGTATGTTTGGCACTGACTTTGCTGATGTTGATAATGATGGTGATTTAGATATTGGAAGTAATTCCTTTGGTTCTGGTGCAGGTGTGCATATTTATCTTAATCAAGGTGATGGCAGTTGGATACAGAGTTTCGGATTTATTGGCGGAAACTCTGATATGGACTTCACTTTTGGCGATATTAACAACGATGGCAATATAGACTTTGCTGCAAAGCACCAATATGGAACTGTTTATTTTGGTGATGGAACTGGAAATTTTGTCAATGCGGATGGAAATCTACCATCCTATAGCAAATATGGAACTGCTCTTGGCGATGTAGATAATGATGGCGGAAAGGATATTTCATTTGTTACAGGTTATTCAAATGCAGGTGTAAATGTCTGGGTATGGGATGAAGACCAAGAATTATGGACGGATTTCTCAGGGAATCTTCCTACAACTGGTGGTTATGAAGCAACTCAACTGTATGATATGAATGCAGATGGATATATGGATGTATGTGCATTTGGGAATGGCACATTTACTTTATGGCTTGGTGATGGCAATGGAAACTGGACTCAAGATGCTCAATTTAATACTCCTCCTTATGGTTATTTTGAAGCATTCCGAGTAGGTGGAGATATTGACCATAACGGCTTTCCTGATGTAGTATTAGTAGCTGATGAGGGTTCATGGTCCAGCTCCTACAATCATTTACATTGCTTCAAAGAGAATTCTACACCAGATAGTCTAACAATCACACCGATGTTTCCAAGAGGGAATGAGTATTTCATCAGATTTTCTACACAGTTTATAGATTGGGTTTCTGGTGTGCCTGATGGAGAGTTATCATATGTCAAACTCGAGTATTCAAGATTTGGGAATAATGGACCCTGGGCAATAATTGCAGATAGTTTGCCAAATAATGGTCGTTATCAATGGACAGTTCCGAGAATCAGCTCATCAGATTGTTATATCCGCTATACGGTTTGGACAGCAACAGACACAGTAACATCAATTACACCGTCTGCTTTTTCTGTTTCTATTACTCCACCAGCAACGGATGATATATCTATAAATCAAAAAGCCTTCATACAGAATTATCCTAATCCATTTGACAAACAAACTACAATTAAATTTTCTATTCCGAAAGATTGCTATGTAGAATTAAATATCTATGATATTAGAGGCAATTGGCTTGAAACATTAGTAAATGGAAGAATGAAAGCGGGGTCTCATAATATTGTTTGGAACGGGAGAATTCATAATAATACCATTCTTCCCAATGGTATCTATCTTTATCAGATTAAAACAGATGATTATTATTTAAATAAAAAGATGTTGTTATTAAGATGAATTGCAGTAAAAATTTAATGATTTTATTAAAAAGTAAATTTTGAAGGGATATTAGAATAAAAATGATTGAAATAATTATTTCACTACTTATTGGATTGATTGTTGGAATTGTGGCAACAATACTAATTTTGCGTGGAAAATCTTCTTTACAAAGGCAATTAACTAATGACTTGAAGAAAGAGCTTTCTACAAAACAGAAAGATATTGATACATTAAGAAGTGCAAAAATAGTAGCAGAAACAAAATTTCAAGAAGCACAAAAAAATATAGAAGAGCAAAAGGAATTACTAAAAAAAGCAACTGAACAGCTATCTGATACATTTGAAGCACTATCAGCAAAAGCTTTGAAAAATAGCAATGAAGAATTTTTGAAATTAGCCAAACAAAATCTGGAAACAATTTTAGAGAAAACAAAAAATGAGTTTGGAAAAGAAGCGATTTCAAATACATTACAACCCTTAAAAGATGCATTGAAAAGATACGATAATGCGATTAAGGAAATGGAAAAGGATAGGCAAGACGCTTATGGGGGATTGAGAGAACAGCTAAGCAATCTTACTATAACTCATGAAAAATTGAAGAACGAAACATCAGCTCTTGTGAATGCATTGAAAAGACCTCATGTCCGTGGTAGATGGGGAGAAATTACTTTAAAACGAGTGGTTGAATTGGTTGGGATGTCCGCTCATTGCGATTTTACTGAGCAAACAAGTATAGACACAGATGAAGGGCGATTGCGTCCAGATATGATTGTAAACCTTCCTGGGAAACGGTCAATCGTTATTGATGCAAAAGCTCCTTTGAAATTCTTTTTGGATGCAAATGAAGCAAAAACAGATAAGGAACGCGAAACAGCAATGTTATCACATGCAAAAGCAGTGCGTGACCATATGAATGCATTATCTAAAAAGGATTATTGGAAGCAGTTTGAACAAAGCCCCGATTTTGTTGTGCTATTCCTTCCTGGTGATTCATTCTTTAGTGCCGCACTTGAGTTGGATAAAAATTTAATTGAAGATGGAATAAATAATAAAATTATCATTGCAACGCCAGCTACTTTGATAGCACTTTTAAGAACGGTGGCATTCTCATGGCAGCAGCAAAAAATTGCTGAAAACGCAAAAGTAATTGCACAAGCAGGTGCAGAATTATATGAACGAATATGTACCTTTCAAGAGCATCTTGGGAAAATTGGTGGTAGTTTAGATTCAGCGGTTGATACTTATAATAAAGCTGTTGGCTCGTTCTCAAGAAGAGTAATCCCTGGTGCAAAGAAATTGCAGGAACTTGGAGTGAAACAGACCAAGAAAGAGGCTCTGGAAATTGAACCTATAGAAAGAACAATAAGAAAGTTGCCAAAAGAATAAAAATACATAAATTAAAGCTCAAAGAAAAAAGATTAAAGATTAAAGGTAAAAGGAAAAAAGAATGTCATTGCTGATGAGCCCCAATCTAATTGGGGAGGGAATCCACGGATTCCAATTGTTCCTAATCCCGATATACCCGTTCTCCGTAGCATCCATTCTCCGTAGTCCCGATATAGTCGGGACGAAGGATGAACTGCGAAGGGTGAATCGGGAGCGTTAGGATTATTGCAATGTACTTGTAGTTCATAATTTTACATTTATCTCTGTGTTCTTTGCGTCTCTGCGGTGAGGTATTTTTATATGAAAAAACAAAAGAAAAGCGAAAAACAAGAAAGTATATCTCCTAACAATGACCCATATTTAATGCGAATAAATAAGGGTGAAAAATTGTATAAGTTCTTTTTCTTTCGTCCAATTGCAGGCCGAGATAGACATTTTGAATATCGGATTTTAACAAAAGAAAAAAACAATGGAATGATAGAGATGGTTAGTTATAATTTCAAGATTGTAAATGGTATTCCACAGAAAAGCTCAATTATGAAAGCTCCTGAAGTTCCAAAAGAAAAATTAGAAGAGATTATTCAAAATATGAAGGAAAATACAAATACTGCTCCAGATGAGTTTGAGGAACTGGACCTTTCACAATTTAAAACAATTGATGAACAGCTCAAATTTCTAAAAAATCAGGATAAAGTAGATACGATGTATGTTATGTAGAAAACTTATTGTGCTCCGATGGTGCTAATATTTATTATTGATACTTTATTCTTAAATCATTCCCGAATGATTCAAGTGATGAAAGGAGCAAAGAAGAATGGCTAAAAAATACGAACACACGCAATTTGGCTATTTGATGTTGGTTATTTTATGTATTGTGCTGGCATTTATGATTTTCTTTATGTCTTTTTATGGATTTAATTTGTTCAGTTTTATTGCTCTTCTGATAGTTGTTTTAGTCTTGTGGATGTTTACTAAACTTACCGTAGAGATAGATAGTGAATTTCTCATAATTAAATTTGGCGTTGGTATTATTCACAAGAAAATTCCACTCGCTAAAATTAAATCATGCAGAGAAGT
>JAGGUR010000005.1 GCA_021158425.1 Candidatus Cloacimonadota bacterium
ATATTTTTCCTTTCTCCGTATTCCGTATTCCGTTTTCCATTACTCATCAACCAGATGGATTCCCTCCAATTAAATTGGGGATCATCGGGAATGACACTCTTTTTTGGATTTTTTTCCCGCGTGTACTGTGATAACATTCCTTTTTGCTTTATTTCATTATTCATTATTCATTATTGAGTCCACTATAAAAAGTCAGATTTGTGGAATAAGAAACCGTTGAAACGGTTATTGTTTAGTTGTGTTTTTAGCAACCCACAACTTAAGTTGTGGGTTGCTTGTCCCGATTTATCGGAAGAAAACTGTAACTGTTTCAACAGTTTATGAAATTCATAAGAAATTTTGGAATATTTTACCTATAATACCTTTTTATAGTAAACTCATTATTCATTATTCGTTATTCGTTCACAATAGAGAACGCCTGTCTGCCTTTGGCATGGATTGTGTTACATTCTCCATTTTTTATATCTCTTTAAATCTCTATAAAAATTTTCATGAGAACCTAAAGCAATAAGAATTCTTGATTCTTTATCCCATTGATATGCTAATAAATACAGGTTTTTGTCAACTCTAAATTTATACACCCAAATATCTTTCAAATCTCCCTTTTTCTGCTCACCAATGTTAGGATTTTTAACAATTTCTCTTACAGCTTTATCCAGTTCTACAAGTTGATTTTTTCTAAGTTTTTTCTTCTGACGGGCAAATAATGATGTTTGTAATACTTGAATTTCTGAAATATTATTTGCTGAACTCATAAGATGTCAAATCCTGATTTTTTGCTTGTTCTTTTCCAATAAGAATATCTTTAATAAATGAAAAAGGCAAATCTTCATTTTCTTCTGCTATTTTTCCAATAGTTGCCCAAAATTCAATTTGTCCAGCTATAGAACGCTTAAAGATATTTGAATTGATTTTTGCAGAACGGGCTAATTTATCAGAAATCTTTACTGCTATTGACATATTAATCACCTCTTAAAATAATAGTTTTATAAACCATTTGATTATAAAAGTTTCATTTTATGTCAAGAAGTTTCTTTTTGCTTGAAGTCTATCCGCCAGCTGGCGGATGAACTCCAATCAATTCGTTTTTTACTTTCTGCCCCAGTGGAATACAAAAAAATAATTCCACGGGATAAACTTTTTACCTTTTACGGAACAGAGTTCCGTGCTACTTCTGCTTTTTACGGAACAGAGTTCCGTGCTACTTACCTTTTACCTTTTTCAATATCTCCTCTATTGCTCTTTTTAACTGCACATCATCATCTGCGATTTTTTCTTCTGGAGTTTGGTCAATAAGGATATCAGGTTTTACGCCCATTCCTTCCATATTAATATCTTCTGCAGTAAACCAACCTGTTCCGGGCATACGCATACTTGAGCCATCCATAAACTTAATACTGCCTGTGCCAATTACAGAGCCGCTGGTAGGCATACCAATTATCTTTCCTAATTTAAATTCCCTGAAAACCGTAGGAAAAATCTCTGCATCAGAAAAGGAATGTTCATTTATGAGTAAGACAAGCGGTTTCTCCCATGTATTTGAAGGAAACTTATACTTTTTGGCATTGAAAATACGGTTAGTTGTGTATGCATAAGTCTTTTTAGTTAGAAGCTCAACTAACATATCATGAATCCATCCGCCTGGATTATTACGAATATCAATAATCAAAGCTTTCTTATCATAATTTTCTGCAAAAATATCCTGGACAAATTTGTCATAACTTGTGTTACCCATATGGCGTATATGAGCATAACCAATTTCATCATTAGTTGCCTCATCAACCATCTCTTTTCTTTCGTCTACCCAGGTGTCGTAATACATATTATAGTCTTCCCAGCGAGAAAGCCCTTTTATATCAACGGTTTTTATGCTATCTTTTGTTTGTATTTCCAATTCAATCTTATCATTAACCTTGTTAAGAAAGAGTGGTGCAATTGCTGTTTCTGAATTTATCTTCTTTCCATCAACAGCAAGCAGAACATCACCTGGTTTTATCCCATAAGGCATATTCAGTTTTGACTTTCTAAAGATTTTTCTAAATTTAACTCCTTCATTGGGAATATCAAAATAATCAAGAATAAACCCGCCAAATGCTTGTTCGTACTGTGGAACGCCACCTTCTTTCCTTGGATAAAAACCTGTATGAGAAGCATCCAATTCACCGATCATTTCTGATATAATATCATCCATCATTTCAGGTGTATAAGCATAATCCATATAAGGATGAAATCTTTTATAAAGTGCATTCCAATCTTGTCCATGCATATTCGGGTCGTAGAAATTTCTGCCAAAAGTTGTCCATGCTTGCTCAAATATTGATTTGTTCAATTTTAGTTTATCATATTTATATTTGAACTCATTTTTGACAATCTCAGTTTTTTTATCCATTGATAATTTTTTTAAAGTTCCATTTTCAATATAATAAAAGCACTTATTCTCTTCATTATAAACTAAATCATCTGGTTCATCAGAAAATTTATAGAATTCCTCATCTTTTTTACCTTTATAATCAACTTTTCTCATCGTATACTTTCGTTTCCAGCCAGAAGGGGATGGCTCTGATAATTCATTTAAATAGTAAATCATGCTGTCTGTAATAGTTGCAACAACTTTATTATAGCCCGGACGGGAAACCAAGTCAAACACTCTTTTGTCAATATTCTCAAAATCAATCTTTACTGGCTTGATTTCTTCTTTTTCTTCTCCCCTTTCTTTATCTTTGTCTTTTTCTGCATCCTTTTCTGCTTTCTCTTCCTTTTCTTTATCGGCTAAAATAGGGGTCCAATTGTCTTCTTCGTCCCAATAGTCCTCTTTTGCCTGAAGTTCTAACCGACAAATTTTCCCATCTTTTGTAAAAAATGCAAATTCACCTTTCTCGCCCCAAACAACATTATTCATCCAGCCATGATGAGGAATCAAAAGTTTCTTTTCACCTGTCGTAAAATCATAAACATAAAGATCTCTATCCCAATACCCTTCTCTGATTACAAAATAAAGCCCATATCTATTATCTTTACTCCATGCAAAATTTGATTTAATCACCTGGTCAGTAATCAATTTTTTAACTTTTCCTGTTTGATAATTTATGCTTGCTAATTTATATCTTGAATCTTCATCTGAATACCAAACTAATAAATTTTCATCATTCCCTGATTCTATGTCTTCAACATATTTGTTTTTGTACCACCTGACTTTTTCAATTTTTTTTACATCTTTAATGTTAACTTTGAAGAGTTGACTTCTGCCCTTTTCATAACTGGTAAAAAAGATGGTCTGATTGTCTGGGGTTATAACAATATTTTCTATTCCTGCTTGACTAAAAGTGATTTGTTTAACTTCTCCGCCTTTTTCTGGGACTGCAAACAGGTCATATTTGTAAGAGAAGACTACGAGTTTTCCATTTGGTGATACAGCAAATTTCTTGGCCTTATTCGTGAATTCTTCTTTGACTTCAAAATTCTCAACGCAATCTTGCTTTATTTCAATATTTAACTTCTTCACCTTATTATTTTGGGGATTGTATTTCCAGATTTCATCAAATCTTTCAAATACAATCCTATCATTTTCTCGTGCAATATCTATATCCCGAACAGACCAGATATCAAAGTTAGAAATTTGCGTTTTATTTTCAAAACCATTCTGACCTGTCGGAACTGCATAATATAGTTGGAAGATTCTACCTTTCGTTGCTGCAAAATAGATTCTGTTTTGCGTATAGGAGTATACTGGATACCGCTCTGTATAATCGGTATTAGTTAATCTTGTATATGTCTTATCCTTAATATCATATTCCCACAATTCGCCATTGATACTTCCGTGGTATGCTTCGCGATAAGCCATACCACCACGATTAAATATTATTTTTTTATTATCTGGAGACAATTTTGAATAAAAATCACCAATACCTGTAATTTCTGTAGGACGAGTTCCATCTAAAGGAACAGAGAAGAAATTGGTTCCCATTCCAACTTCATATCCGGAAGCAAGTAATTTTTCCCCATTATTGAACCAATCGCATACTTGTAATCCTTCTTTAGAAATACACTGTGCTTCTCCGCCTTCAGATGGAATGATATAAATATTTGTTTGACCATCTCTATTGGAATTAAAGGCAATCCATTTTCCATCTGGTGAAAAAACAGGGCCAGAATCTTCTCCTTTTGAGACGGTTATTCTTTTTGCCTCCCCGCCTTCAAATGGGACTATCCATAAATCGGACATATAAGAGAAGCAGACGGTTTCTCCGTCGGGTGAGATGGCAGGGTCTTTCATAAAATGAGGTTCTATTGCAAAGCTTCCTGAAAACATAAAGCCTATAAGCAAAGAAATAATGAAAAACAATTTTTTAAACATAGTATTCTCCTCAATATTCTATTCGTTTTTATCAAATTTTCTAATTAATGTCTGTCCGTAAATTGACTTTTCGAGTCGTAAGTTTATCCTGTAGATAATTTATCCTATCAGGGGATCTAGCGACGAGCCCGATAAGGACTTGGTTCGGGATGAACCCGAACTACCCGATTGGGAAGGGCATGTCTAATTAAAATCTTATGAGAATACCAATATTCACATCAAGGGTATTAAAGTATCCAATAGTAAATTCTGCTCTTTTACTTCCTAATACAATTTGCCCACCATAAACAAATTGAAAATCAGGTTTATATTCATCTTTGTAATCCATAAGTTCCTTATCAAATTTTTTTTGTGGTTGCATTCCCAATCCAATTCCTGGTGCAAAATGGAACCAATTTTTATCGCCAAACAATTTGGGTAATAGGATTATTCCAAAGCGGTCTTCTGTATTTTTCTTTATAGGATAACCTAATGAGTCCCAAAAAGTAATCTTGGCAGTTCTTTCCATAAATAGTTTTGTTATAACGGGAAAGCCAATTTCATTAAGTTCTAATGTGTATCCAGGATAGGTAGAAGTGCAGATACCAAAACCAATATAGATTCCATTTTCCTTGCAATTGCCTTGTTTGGCTACTGATAATATAGCAATAATTATTATTGCTATAATTATCATCTTTTTCATCTTTTCCTCCTATTTATTTGAAAAACGAAATTATGGTGTTCTTGTTAAGAATACAGGATTACAAATCCTGTAAAATCAATCTGATAAATCACTTTTTGTTCAAGCACTAATTTACCAATCAACTAACTACACTTTGACCATCCGCAGATTGGACAGGTTTTACAGCCTTCCTTAAACTCCAATGCTGCTCCGCATTCAGGGCATATAGCACCTAATCCGGTTGAAATAGTTGAATTGCTTGAATCGGTTGAATCGGTTAAGCCAACAATCCTTTTCCCTTTTCCCTTCTCTGTCTTCCGTTCTCTCTTTAATCCATTTCCATCTTTTGCAAGAAATTCTTCCAAAGCGGTTGCAATTCCATCAGCACAGGATAGAATCATTTTCCCCTTGGACCACATTGGAGAGGGGCAGCGAATTCCTCTGAGCTGTCTAATAATAGATTCAGTCTTAATATTAGAACGCAGAGACAATGATATTAATCGGGCAATAGCTTCCAATTGAGCGGAAGCGCAGCCTCCTACTTTTCCCATCTGAGTGAAGACTTCACAAATCCCTGTTTCGTCAGTATTTATTGTAACATATAAATGCCCACAGCCTGTGTCTATTCTTTTAGTAACACCTACGGTGGTAGCTGGACGACGACGAGGTGCAATTCTGCTCTTTTCCTGTTCACGCATTCGCTTGCCTATACTAATAACCTGTTCGTCCCGACTCCCGTCACGATATACTGTTACGCCTTTACATCCTAATTGATATGCTAATTCATAAGTAGTTTTAATATCTTCTTTTTTTGCATCGTATGAAAAGTTTATAGTTTTGGAGACAGCATTATCAACATAGCCCTGAAATGCAGATTGCATTCTTATATGCCATTCCGGAGAAATATCATGGGCTGTAACAAACACATTTCTGACTTGTTCAGGAACTTTTTTAACATCTTGCAAAGAGCCTTTTTCGGAAATCTCTTCCATCAATTTTTTAGAATAGAATCCTTGCTCTTTAGCAACTTTTTCAAAACATTTATTAACATAAACTAACTTTTCGCCATCCATCACATTTTTTACATAGGCAAGCGAGAAGATAGGCTCAATACCGCTGGAAGCATCTGCAATCATACTGATAGTACCAGTTGGTGCAATTGTGGTGGTTGTAGCATTCCGAATTCCATTCTCAGCAATTTCTTGCTTAAGTTTGTCCCAATCAAGTTTAGTTTTTGACCGGATTAGTTTTCCATTACTATAAATACTTCTTTTAAAATTTGGGAATGAGCCCCTTTCTTTTGCAAGGCGAATTGATTCCAATTTTGAATGATAATCAATAAATTCCATTACTTCTTTAGCCAAATTTATAGCCTTTTCAGAATTGTATGGAATTCCAAGTTGCACAAGCATATCCGCCCAACCCATAACGCCAAGACCTATTTTGCGGTTCGCCTTTGCCATTTTA
>JAGGUR010000043.1 GCA_021158425.1 Candidatus Cloacimonadota bacterium
AACTCTTATCAATCTTAAGGTCATACAAACCACTTCCGACAAGATATGTTTTTCCAGATGGGGCTATTACTCTTTTTACAAAAGTGCTTTTCCAGGATGGTTCCTTTTCATCTGGTTTGGGCCACTGATAATGAACCCAACCTTCACCTTTTTCTCCAGATGCTGCATCAACAATTAATCTTCCGATAGGTTTTCCGTTAATGTCTTTTAAACCAAGCATATTTTCACCTTCACCTTGAAGGTTTGGTGGATATACATATCTCATTCCATCCAGACCCCATACGAAAATATACAAGTCATCGTGAAACCATTTACTACCTTTTTTTCTGAATTCAGGAAAACAATCCTCACCTTCCGTTTCTATCAATTCAGCTGCTTTATTGACAAAAGAAACCAATTCCTCGGTTTGAGTAAGTTCACTTTTTGGTTTCTTAGTCGTGCATGATGAAAGAAGGAATATTAGTAATCCAATTACTAATAAACCCATTATTATTAATTGCTTTTTTCTCACTTTAAGTTCCTCCGTATATTGTATTTGGTTCCTTCTATTTTTAAGTGGATTGATGTTCAAAATATAAAACAACTGAATATCCAATATCCAACACGGAATATCCAATATCCAAGTTTTTTTCGCTATCGCTCATTTTTCTTTTTCGCCGTATCGATGCTCTTGAAAAATATTGAAATCAACTCATCTGTCTCCTGCAATAATGGGGACAATTTTGCTGAGGGTTGAATTAATTTTGCCCGAACTATTATTTTCAACCACACTTCAGTCTCTCTCAACTCTTTTAAAGCTACCTTTAATTTATGAATAAAATCAGCCTTAGATTCAGCACTTTGAGCCTCTCCGTAATTTGGAGCAGGTGATGTACCGCTTCTTAGCATTTGAGAAGAAATATGTTTACCTGTTTTTGTCTCAGGTAGTTGTTCAGAAACATTAATTATTCTAACTGCATAATCAATAAGCCGTTCTTGTAAATTAAACTTCTTTTCTTTTCCACTCATTTTATTTTTTCCTTCATCACTTGTCCCGTGAAATCTTCTTTTTCTTTTATTTCACAGGGATTGGATATTCCGTGTTGGATATTGGATATTATTTTAAACTTACCAACTCAATTCTTAAAAGAGCCTTGTGTTTTTTGTAGATTATTTTTTCTTAATATAATTTATCAACTTATCAATCAAATCCTTGGATTTAACTCCTTCAGCTTCTGCTGCAAAATTTAGTAAGATGCGATGTTGTAATATCGGTGTTGCCACGAATTCAATATCTTCAATAGTTGGAGTATATCTCCCGTAAAGTGCAGCTCTGGTTTTTGATGCTAAAATTAGGTATTGTGAAGCACGAGGTCCGGAACCCCAGTTAACCCATTTTTTCACAAAATCAGGGGCATCGCTTTCATTAGGACGAGAAATTCTGGCGAGATTCACGGCAAAATTAAGAATGTGTTCAGATACAGGTATTTTAAAGATGAATTTTTGCAGTCTGGTAATTTCCTGCCCATCAATAACTTTATTGATTTTTGGGAATTCCTGGGTTGTTGTGAATTCTGCAATCTGCTTTTCTTCTTCATAACTTGGATAATCAATATCAATATGAAATATGAACCTATCTAATTGTGCTTCTGGTAGAGGATATGTGCCTTCCTGTTCAATTGGGTTTTGGGTTGCAAGAACAAAAAAGGGTGGAGATAGTGGAAAAGTATTATTGCCAGCAGTGACCATTCTTTCTTGCATTGCTTCTAATAAAGCAGATTGAGTTTTTGGTGGAGTACGGTTTATCTCATCTGCAAGGATGATATTTGCAAAAATTGGACCCTTTACAAATTGAAATATTCTTTTACCCGTTGTCCTATCTTCAGTGAGAATATCCGTCCCAGTTATATCAGAAGGCATTAAATCAGGAGTGAATTGAATACGGCTGAATTTCAAATCCAGGGCTTGTGCGATTGTGCTAATTAGCAACGTTTTTGCCAATCCTGGAACTCCGACAAGAAGACAATGTCCATTTGCAAATAAAGATATCAGGAAGTATTCAATTACTTTATCCTGTCCGATAATAACTTTGTGGATTTCTTTAATAATTGTTTCTCGTGATTTAGATAGATTTTCTATTGTTTGAACATCACTTTCCGATAAAATATTTTGCATTCCATACCTCAAATGATTTTTACTCTAAAAGTTAGATTGATATTATATTGTCAAGAATGGGAGGGAAAATAAAAGACCTTCTCCCGATTATATCTGGATGGAAACCTTGAAGGTCTAAGTTTCTACTATCAATTTTAAAATTTACAATAGTATTTTCTAAGGTTTAATTATCCCCAGCCAATCTCCGAGCAAGAAATTCAGCCTTCCTATCAATAAAGAGATACGAGCCATAATAGTATATCCAAATGCAGCTCCAAAACTAACCATAAGGAAGTATATACCAACTCTTGCTGTTGTGCCAAATACCCCTTCATGTTTCTTACTGAAGAAAAAGTATATTATTCCTGTCAGAGTGCCGATTATCAAGATAAGTTGTCCGATAGTAGCAGCAAGGTCTGGAGCAGAAAAGGGATTCATCATAGTTTCAGAGGTTTGCTTAATAATGTCTGAACGCAAAAACAATATCAGGCTCATTCCGGCAGTGGTTCCCATCACAAATGAGATAGGATAGCGACTCACCCAATCAATTTTCGGTAGTAGTCTGCAAAGCATAAGAAAACCTAAAAAGGCAGGAAGCAAGAGTAAACGATTATTAGAAAAATCCGTCAAAACTGGTGTAAAAAGATTGGGAATCAAAATATTATAGATAGTGTAGATAAACCAATATCCTGCAGAAATTCCGATAAAGATTTGTTCTGCAATTTTGTAGAAAGGATTGTCCTTATAGAGAAAGCTCAAGATGGCAAAGGTTAAAATTGCTCCAACCCACACACCAATTCTTTCCATTATATATATCATAAGAAACTCCTTTTATCTAAAAATAATTTTATCTATTTAATTTTTTTGCTTTTTTGAGGCAAAGAAACCGATATTTCCAATAACTATGAACATTATTATAATCAGATGAGCAATAGACTGAGCGTCCATTCCTTTGGTAGCAAAACCTGGAAGATTGATAAGTTTTTCGTACTCGGCCGCTCCCTTCAAACCGCCTATCAATCCTGTCAATTGCTGCTGCTCATTGACATAGGGCATCAGGAAAGGCACCTGAACAGCAGTTGAGCCACCGGCAACCGGCTTTCCATATGAATCGTGAGCCACCTGAACCCATTGCTTTATCCCAGGGTCACCGGCAGAAAGTCCGATGATAAATGCTATCTTATTAAAATTATTGATTCCATTCAAAATAGGAAATTCGTCAATCGGTGTTCCGCCTTCATCAGTGGGAAAAGTACTGCGGAAATTTTTTGCCATATGATTTATGGTTACCATTCCACCTGCTTTATAACCCATATTCACATAATCTTTTCCGTATTTTAGATCTGGAAAATATTGCAAAGCAGTTTCCAGTGCCTCATTGCACATCTGCACTCCCATGGGCCACAAAGCGACACAAATTACCCTCAGTTTTTTCCGAAAGGCATGATTGAGCAAGGCAATCGCCATCGGTTGTATTTCCGGTTTTGTGGAAGGTCCGTAATCATAAGAAATTACAACTGTAGAATTTTCCGGAGTCTCCTCAATCATATTATATACTTTACGGACATTCTTTGTTACTCCCAGTTTAAAATTAATTGTAACAAGTAGCGGAAAAGCAACTCCGAAAAATATCAGCAGGAAAATTATTCTTCTGTCTATTTTCGTTAAAATATTTAATATTTTCATGATTATTTTCCTCCCAGATAGGACCTTTCTATTCCAAGAATGATTCTTAAGGAACTACCTACAACTCCGAGACCTGCACAGATCATTATGGCTCTCTGCCCCGCTGTATTGAGATATTCCATGATAAAGTTCGCAATATTAGGAAGATGGAGATAGGTCAGAGATTCCGGTACCCAACCTGTTATCCAGGTACCGATAGTAGTTCTTCCGAGCATAACCAGAACTGCTGAGATAAGCAACAAAGTAGATTCTGGACTTCTGGCTCTGAATGCCCGATATGAGGCAGAAGCTACGAAAAATGCCAAAAGAGAAAACATTGTGGATGAGAGATTTTCAAAAACATATTTGAATAAATAATCAAATGGTTTTCTGCCAAAGAAGGCTACCAATGGTTGTGTGTTTGCTAAAAGTCCCGGCTGCTTTTGAGTTCCCCACAATATTCCGATAAGTACCATTATGGAAAAACTTACCAAGGCAATGATATAATATTGCCAATTGGGTGCTTTTCGGGAAATCTTGATAAGATTAATTTTAAAAAGGCTGAGTTGACCAAGAATTATAGCAAAACCGGATATGATCAAAAACCATCCGTAAAATGTATTGGATAATTGCCCGAATGGCTTATGTGGTATGAATTCAGAAATGATGATAACTATCCCGATAAAAAATGTGATAATCAAAGGAAATTGTCTTCTCATTTTTCCTCTCTAAAATTGAAACTGGAAACTTGATACTTGAAACTTGATTTTACACCTTCTCAAGTCTTCAGTATAAAAATACAAATTTATTTTGTGCTTTTAATAAATGCATTTAGTTTGGGTCCTAATTCATTTATTATATTTGAATATTGTGGGACATGTTTTTCAGGAATAAGATGACGACAAATCGCTTTTCTGTCCGCCAAATGGCGGATTTGTTTCTTCAAGTGAACCTCTTGAGTATCTATAAAATTGCCTTCTTTCTGCTGGAGTAAAACGACCATATCCCTCTTGCCCAGTGTAATAACTCATATTTCTATTCCTTGTATTTGATTCTTAAGACGATTCTTTATATATCTCCTGCCGTATGTTGTTTTTAAGTATCTTTCTCTATGTAAAGCATCTTCCTTATCAAAACTAACCTCATAATAAACCAATTCTAATGGTCTCCTATACTTAGTCGATGTTACCTTGCCTTCTCTATGTTGATTCAACCTTTCATTTAAGTTTTCAGTAAATCCAACATAGTTATTATTGTCTCTCTTGCTATTAAGAACATAAATATAGTATTTCATATTACACTGGGCAGGCAAGGTTTGCTGCAATACTATCTGAAGATTTAATTATTTGATACCCAATTGTTCTTTGGGCTTTTTTAGACCATTCACCTGTCCGCCGTCCCGATGAAATCGGGATGGAAGGCGGGTCAAAAGCATACCATATCAAATCAGAAAGTTCCTCAGCAAGTCTATAAATATCCAATTCATATATTTCCTTCATATTGACCTCTGCTTATTCCTCGAGTTTTAAGTTTCTAGTTTCAGATTTACTAATTACCTTTTTAATGCATTGGTATGAAATCTTTTAAAAAATGTATGTTGAATATTTCCAGAATTATCCCGATAACTATCAAAGATATGATGATAGCTTTACCATAATCCTGACCTTTAAGGCTGCCCAATTGTGCCGAATCCTTGGAAAGATAAGCAGATGCGGCGTATAATTCTTCACCTATCAAAGTATAGTCGCAGGCAGCAACAAAGAAAGGTATTTGAGATGGCATAGCAGTTCCTGCGATCTGAATGGCACCACTTTCAAATCCGGTTTCAGCTAGAATTAGAGATTCAGCATAAAAAGCTCCAAGATAAAAATTCGCTGCTGGTTTTTCTCGCATAATTATACCATCCACACCTGCAACATACCCGAATTGGTCATCAGTAAGATAAAATACAGAATCTGGATTGAATGCATCAGGTCTGCCGGCTTTCAGATAGGATTCTTTCACTATCTCTTTTGCTGTGGACAAGACCATTGAGCGGCAAACCGGGACATGAATGGTCGTGTCATATTGAGCAACTTTTTCTGCTAAGTGTCCTAAAATATTCAATCCTGCCAGAGTTTGAATATTATCAAGGTCCATAATTCCGGGCACGAACAAGATAGGTTTTCCCAACTCAGTAGCTCGTCCTACTGCCTCTTCCATCATATCCAGACCGCTGATTCTTCTTATAAACAACCTCTT
>JAGGUR010000161.1 GCA_021158425.1 Candidatus Cloacimonadota bacterium
CTAAAAGAGGAAGTATGGGTGTTATTACAATCAAAACAACTGAAAGAAACGGGTGTTTGGTAAAGATAAATGAAGTCATTGATGATGATGATTTGATAATTATTACAAATTCTGGAAAGGTGATTAGGCAGCATATTGAGAAAATCTCAGTAATCAGTCGCAATACTCAAGGTATGCGTTTGATAAGATTAAACGAAGGCGATAAAGCAACTGATATTACTTTGCTTGAACATGAAGAGGCTGATGAGAGTGAAACAGAGCCTTCGGCTCGCCAAGCCGAGACAGAGACGCCGTAGCCTGAAGCATTATGACCATTTATGACGGCTTCAGCCATTATGACAGCGTTAGCCATATGACTATTTATGACACCGAGGTGTTCTTGCTTTATTATATAAAAGGTCTGTTATGAATAATATAATCAAAAAAACTGGATTAGCATTACTCATAGTTCTTCTATCTGCTTGTGCTACCAAAATTGTCCCTGTCAAATCCAAAAATGTTAAAATCAAAGAAGATTTTGCTTTAATAAATAAGAAAGACTATGATATTGCAATTCAACCGCAAAGTTGGAACGATTCACCACAAAATCTTGAAAATTATTTCACAGTTTTTTATCTGATATTTAGAAATAAAACCAGAGAAACAATGCCAATAAATAAAAATTCATTTGTCCTGCTTGATGAAAAAGGTGAACAGTATAATTTATTTGATAGCGATGAAATTGTTAAGATTATGTATGGAAATGACCAATACTATGATATGAATTATTTGCTAAATTTTGATTCAAAAGATAAAGAAGAATTGAAAGAAGAATATGCAACTCGGCTTGAAGGAATCCGTAATATAAAACTTAAAGCGTTTCAATTTAGAAATATAAGGTCACAAGCTCAAGAAAGCGGTTATATCTTTTTTGAAAAATTGGAATACAAAAAAGGTTCCTTCTTTAAAATTCTATATAATAATGATGTTGTGGAATTTGCCATAATTGATTGAAAGTTTAAATAATGAATCCAACAGAATTAATTATCAAAAAAAGAGACGGTAAAAAATTAAGTAAAGAAGGAATCCATTTTTTCACAACTGAATACCTCGTGGGAAATATCTCTGAATATCAGATGTCTGCAATGCTTATGGCAATTCTTCTTAAAGGAATGGACTTTGATGAAACTTACTGGTTAACGCAAGAATACATTTCTTCGGGTGAAGTAATAAAATTTGAGAATACAAATGGTAGATTCATTGATAAACATAGCACAGGTGGGGTTGGAGATAAAGTTTCAATAGTTCTGGCCCCCATTGCAGCAGAATGTGGCCTTTTCGTGCCAATGATTTCAGGAAGAGGTTTAGAACATACAGGCGGAACCCTTGATAAACTTGAATCCATACCCGGATTTCAAACTCAAATACCTTTGAAAAGATTCAAGGAATTGGTTTTGCAAAACCATTTTGCAATCATTGGTCAATCCAAAGAGATTGTTCCTGCAGATAGAAGAATCTATGCGCTGCGTGATGTAACTGGAACGGTTGAAAGCATTCCACTTATGACTGCGAGCATTATGAGTAAAAAGATTTCTTCTGGAATTGATGGTTTGGTTATTGACCTTAAAGTTGGAGAAGGAGCATTTGTTAAAGATTTGGATACAGCAAAAAAGTTAGCAGAATCATTAAGTAAGATAGGTGCAAAATTTGGTAAAACAGTTAAAATTTTATTTACTAATATGGATTCACCTCTGGGTTCTTGTATTGGAAATAGCCTTGAGATAATTGAATGCATTGAATTTCTTAAAGGAAATTATCAAGAGGATTTGAAAGAGGTTACATTTGCATTACTTGCTGAAATGTTGCTTATGGGTAAAATTGTTAAGGCCAAGAATCAAGCTGAAGAAACGATAATGCAAACAATAAAATCTGGAAAAGCATTACAAAGATTTGCTAAATTTGTTGAATTGCAAGATGGTAATCCGGGTATTGTTAATGACTATTCAATTTTAGGAAAAGCAAAATATGCTCTTCCAATTATTGCAGAGAAAGAAGGATATGTAAAAGATATTAACAGCAAAGAAATAGGCTGGGCGTTGATTGATGTAGGTGCAGGCAGAAGGAAAATTTCTGATAAAATTGATTATACCGCAGGTCTTAAATTATCTAAAAAAGTCGGTGACTATGTTCAAAAGAATGAAGTACTTGGAGAACTTTTTTATAATAATGGAAAAGGGGAGAGAGTTGCTGATAGGATTAAGAAATCTTATTGTATAGTAAAAAGTTCAATCATAAAAAAAGGTAGAATTTTGGGAATATACTAAAAACATCTTGAAAATTCTTGACATCAAAAATAACCATCCCAATTAATAAATTTTTTATCATAGAGATAATATAGGAAAATTTTTTTATGATATTCTAATTTAATTAGAATGGAGGAATAGAATGGCAGTACCAAAGAAGAAAACTTCAAAAGCAAGGAGTAGAAAGCGTAGGACTCATTATAAAGCAAGTATAGAAGCTACTATAAAGTGCCCAAATTGTGGAGAGCAGATGCGTCCACATTTTGTCTGCCTACATTGTGGATTTTATAGAGGTAAAAAGATAATCTCTATATCAGAGTAACAAAAATTTTGATGAAATCCTAACCAGTTTACCAATTTACCAGTTAACTAATTAACTATGAAAATCGCTTTAGATGCATTTGGCAGTGATAGAGCGCCATACCCGGAAGTGGAAGGTGCGGTTCTTGCTGCAAATGATAAATTCTGTTCCAAAATCTTCTTAGTAGGAAATCAAGCCATTTTAAAAAAAGAATTAGAACGATTTTATTATCCTAAGAATTCCATTTCTATTATTAATGCAACAGAGCGTATAGACACATCTAACAAGCCAATTTCTGAATTGAAAAAGAAGAAGGATTCATCTTTAATCAATGCTGTTAATCTTGTAAAAAATCACGAAGCAGATGCTCTTGTTAGTGCTGGTTCTACAGGTGCCGTTATGGCAGCTTCATTACTTAGTTTTGGTCGAATTCCCAAAGTAAATAGACCTGGATTAGCAATCTCTCTACCAACAATTTCAGAACCTGAAATAGTCCTTGATGTCGGTGCAAATGTTGATTGTAATGCCAACAATTTAGTACAATTTGCAGAAATGGGAAGCATATATTCGGCTTATTTTCTCAAAAAGAAAAACCCAAAAGTTGCTTTAATTAACATTGGCGAGGAAAGTAAAAAAGGAAATGAGGTTTCAATAGAAGCCTATCGTAGATTACAAAAATTGGCATCTATAAATTTTATTGGTAATATTGAGGGTAAAGATATTCTAAAAGGTGTAGCAGATGTGATTATTTGTGATGGTTTCATCGGCAATATTATGCTTAAAACCGTAGAAGGTGTAGCCATCTCACTTTTTGAGATATTAAAACAACAACTCAATAACGACTGGGTGGCAAAAATTGGGGCAGTTCTCTCTTATCCAGCATTTCGGTATTTAAAGAAAAAATTAGATTATACTGAATATGGTGGTGGCTTCCTTTTAGGAATTAATGAAATATCTATCATTGCTCATGGACGCTCTAATGCAAAAGCTATCTGCAACGCAATCAAATTTGCCAGTTTTTCCAAAAAGTCAAAATTTTTAGAGCATATCAAAGAATATTATTCAAAACCTTTAGTCTCAGTCAGTCCGAGCCTGAACAGAGAGGAGAAGAAAAGTGAGTGATTATAAAGTAAAATTTGCTGGAATAAGTATGGCGGTGCCTGAAAAAGTTCTAACCAATGCTGACCTGGAAAAGATAGTTGATACTTCTGATGAATGGATACGAACACGAACAGGAATGGTAGAAAGGCGTATATCGGATAAGGAGACACCCTCATCAGAACTTGCCTTTAGAGCTGTAGAGAAGATATTCAAAAAGGGTAAAATTAAACCCAAAGATATTGAACTAATAATTGTGGCAACTGTTACCCCGGATTATGTATTTCCATCAACAGCATGTATATTACAGAAAAAAATGGGAATACATCCAATACCAGCCTTTGATATTTCTGCGGGATGCTCTGGCTTTATCTATGGTGTTACTATTGCAAAACAATTTATTGAAAATGGTATTTATAAAACAGCTCTTGTGGTGGGCGTGGAGGAATTAACCAAGATTACAAATTGGACAGATAGAGGCACCTGTGTGCTTTTTGGCGATGGAGCGGGAGCTGCAGTACTCACAAGAGCAAACAAAGGCGAGATTTCAGAGGTTATTGATACATATATTTCCTCGGAAGGTAAATACGGAGATCTATTGAATATGCCTGCAGGCGGTTCAAAAATGCCAGCTTCCCAAGAAACTGTTAAGAAAAATCTCCATACAGTCTTTATGAATGGTAATAAAATTTTTAAAATTGCTGTTAAATCTATGGGAGACGCTGCAACAATAATATTAGAAAGAAATGGACTTTCTGGCAATGACTTGAACTGGCTTATTACTCATCAAGCAAATCTTAGGATTATTGATGCAACAGCTCGCAGATTAAAACTTTCACCACAAAAAGTTATTGTTAATATTGAGAAGTACGGAAATACTTCGGCTGCCAGTATCCCAATTGCATTTGCAGAAGCAGTTGAGGATGGCAGAATTCGTAGAGGAGATCTTGTCCTATTAGATGCTTTTGGTGCTGGACTTACCTGGGGCAGTGTCCTGCTTAGATACTAACGGAAATTCTAAATACTAAATTCTAAATACTAAATAAACCCAAATGACCAAAATTCAAAATAAAAAAAAGATATGGAGCAAAAGGTTTTGAAATTGAAACATTTGAATTTTGACATTGTTTAGGATTTAGAGTTTTGGATTTAGGATTTA
>JAGGUR010000021.1 GCA_021158425.1 Candidatus Cloacimonadota bacterium
ACTCCTGCGCCTTGTGCGTATTGGTAGGATTTATAATGGTCATTTCCTTCTTTATCAATAAGTCCGCCCAGAGCATACCAATACGCAACACCTTGACCATAAATATCTGAAAGGTAATTATCATTACCGCTTTTATCAGCTAAGATGCCAATGCCTCCAGAATAATATGGTCTCATACCGAATCCAAATCCTTGCGAGAGACTTTCAAAGTGCTCGTCATAGCGAAGTATATCAACATATTTTTGTGCTACAAGATAGTTGTCATTTCCAGAATTGTCTATAAGTCCGCCGAAACCCCAGCAGAAGCCAAAACCCTGTCCATTGAGACAGCATTCGTAGGAGTCATTTCCATCATTATCAAGCAACAGTCCGATTCCATAAGCTCCCCCACCCTGAACCATATTTTCAGCGAAGTATTTGTCATCCCCTTGTTTATCAGATAAAACACCAATTCCAAAATAACCGATTCCTTGAGAATAATTTTTTGCAGAATACAAATCGTCGCCTTTATAATCAATCAGAAAATTTAGACCAAAATATCCAGCACCCTGGCAGAAATCTTCTCCCAAATATATATCATCTCCAGAATAATCTAATATTACACTAAATTTATTTTCTTTTGAAAATTTGTATATATCGTTTCCAGTATAATCAATTATAAAAATATAGTTGCTAATATTCGTATTGTTAGAAGGATTTATAGCAATTTTTCCATATTCGGTTTCTAACGCAATTTTATCATTGAAAAATAAAGAGTCTTTTGAAGCGAAAACCAGACTATCTATTGTATAAATCAGTTGAGAAGTTAAAACAGCAGCGTTAACCAAATTTCCTCTTTCTAATTTAGATGCAATTTTTCCGAACTTTTTGCTTTTCTCTCTATCTTCTATTTCTGCTTCGTTAAGTTCTTTCAAACTTTTTTCCTGAATATCTTCTGGCTGTAAGAAATATTCTTTTGCATATTTTTTTAGAAATACCAATTCACTCTCAGAAAATGACGAATATGCAGAATCAATATTACTCATAGTCTCCGGAAGTGCTGTTAATATTGCCGTTAAAATTTTCTTATTAGTTGGATGAAGTTCTTCAAATGAAATTTCTAATTGAAATTCTTTGGGTTTGGCTGTTTCAGATTTTTTAAAATCAACATCCAAAAGTTTTGAATCAAAAGCAATAAGAGAATCAAGGTTTTCTATGTTTTGAAAGTGATAATCAGCAATGGAGTCGCACACATCAAAAGTAGATAATGGCCTTTTGAACAATTTATTTATCAAAGAAAGACGGAAAGTATCCAGTTTCGTAAATTTTAAATTAAAAGTAATGTCTTTCCTTGTCATCTTAATTTTTGATAAGGCAGAATCTATATGAGTATTCTGCAAGATATCTAATGGTTGAAAATCTTTTGCGAACAGTAAATTTATATAGAAAAAAATTAGAATTAACATATATATTTTTTTCATCTCGACTCTTTATTTGTATTTATGTTAAGATATTTTGGAAATTTATGTCAAAGTTTTAGCAAGAATCCTTTTATGAAAAATAATTATTTCTTAAAAATCCTTGACGCTTTTTTCAAGACCCATATAAATAGTTATCAAAATTAAAAGGAACTGCTGGTTTCTACCTTATGGCGTCAAGGATTGCCAATAAGGCTAAATAAAAATATACAAAAGGTGAGCACAGCAGTTGCTCACCTTTTTTAATGGAGGTGAAGATAACTATAAGTAGAAGATATTCAAGATGGCAGAATCCCAGAAGAAATAAAAATAGAAAGCGAATCAATAATCAAATTAGAGCTTCTAAGGTTCGTCTGATAGGTCCAGAAAAGGAATCATTTGGGATTGTTTCTATTAATGTTGCTTTAGATAAAGCAAGAGAGTATGGTTTAGATTTAGTTGAAATTGCGCCCAGTGCCAATCCACCTGTTTGTAAGATTATTAATTATAGTAAGTTCTTATTTGAGGAATCAAAAAGAATAAAAGAAGCAAAAAAGAAGCAACAATCAGTACATTTGAAAGAGGTAAAATTTCGCCCAAGAACAGATGACCATGACTATAATTTCAAGTTAAATCATATAAAGAATTTCTTGGATAAGAGCAACAAAGTAAAAATCACAATACAATTCCGCGGTAGGGAGATGACTCATAAGAAATTTGGCTATGATTTGATAGAACGATTACGGAAAGATTTAGAAGAATTTGGTACTTTTGAAAATAAACCAAAGGTGGAAGGTAGATTTTTAGTTGCCTTTGTGATAAGTAAAAAGAAATCATAAAGATTTTTAGAAATTTTATACTTTTCCACTACTTTCTATAAAAGTATTTATAAGAATTCAAAATATAAAATAATAGATAGAAATAAACATATAGGAGTTTATATGCCAAAGATGAAGACGAGGAAATCTGCTGCTAGGAGATTCAGTAAAACCGGAAGCGGAAAAATAAAGAGGAACAAGGCTTATCGGGGTCATTTTATGACAAAAAAATCCTCTAAACAAAAAGCAAATCTTAGAAAAGGCGGATATGTTTCATCTGCTGATGAAAAAAGAGTTAAAAGTATGTTAGCATCATAAAAAAGGGCAAAGTCCATATGATTCGCCAATTGGCGAATTGTCATAAATTGTCATAATGACAGCGAAGCGATCTGACCCAATGACAGCGAACAAAGTGAGCATTATGACGGCTTTAGCCATTAGAATTTAGGATTTTAGAAAAGGAGTTGTTATGTCAAGAGTAACAAATAATGTAGCATCAAGAAAAAGAAGGAAGAAGATTCTGAAGCACGCAAAAGGATATAGAGGTGGTCGTAAGCTTTATCGTGCAGCTCGTGAAGCAGTTGAAAAGGGTTGGCAATATGCATATCGGGACCGTAGAAATAGAAAAAGAAATTTTAGAAGATTATGGATAATTAGAATCAATGCTGCGGTAAAAGAACACGGATTAAACTATAGTCAGTTTATTTTTGGGTTAAAAAAGTTAAAGATAGATTTAAATAGAAAGATGCTTTCTGAACTGGCTATTAACAACCCAAAGACATTTGAGTCAATTGTAAAATCTGTTAAAAAGAAACTTGAAAAAGAGTAACAACAGTGAAAGAAGAAATTCAGATTTTAAGACAGAAAGCTCTTGAAGAGATTCCTAATTGTAAAAATTTGAAGGAACTTGAAAGCCTTAGGATTAAATTCTTGGGGAGAAAAAGCAAGCTATCTTCATTATTGGGTCAGATAGGAAAACTTTCAAAAGAGCAGAGACCTATAATTGGTAATCTATTAAACCAAACAAAGAAAGAGATTGAAAAGCAAATCTTTGTAAGAAAAGAGACGCTTTTAATTATAAAACAGAAAAAGGCTAAAACTAAACCAGAGATAGATATTACTCTTCCCGGCAGACCAATTGAAACTGGTGCTAAACATCCTTTATTTCAGGTATGGGAAGAAATTGAAGATATTTTTATAAGTCTCGGTTTTGAAATTGCAGAAGGTCCAGAAATTGAATCTGAGTATTACAATTTTGATGCATTAAATACTCCAGAATGGCATCCAGCAAGGAATCTCAGTGATACTTTCTATCTAAAAAATGGGATGCTACTTCGCACAGAAACCTCGCCTGTACAGATTCGGGTAATGGAGAAATATAAACCACCCATTCGTATAATAGCACCCGGAAGGTGCTATCGTAACGATAAGCCTGATGCCTCACACTCACCTGTTTTCCACCAATTTGAAGCATTAGTCGTTGATGTTGGTATTACATTTGCTAATTTGAAGAGCACTCTGGATTCTTTTGTAAAAAGATTCTTCGGTGAAAAAACGCATTCCCGTTTCAGACCACATTTTTTCCCTTTTACTGAACCAAGCGCCGAGATTGATATTTTGTGTATAAACTGTGGAGGGAAAGGATGTAAATTATGTAAGAATACAGGCTGGTTAGAGATGGGCGGTGCAGGAATGGTTGACCCAAAAGTTTTAGAAGGAGTTAAATACGATTCAGAAAAATACACCGGTTTTGCATTCGGTTTAGGTATTGACCGTATAACTATGCTGCGTTATGGAATTTCTGACATCAGGATGTTATTCAGAAATGATTTGAGATTTTTGAGGCAATTTGTATAG
>JAGGUR010000052.1 GCA_021158425.1 Candidatus Cloacimonadota bacterium
GAAAAACTTGCTATAAAATTTTATAAATTAAAATTGTGTCAATTAAATAAAAGCAAAATTTTTGGAGATTAAAATGGCGCGAAAGTGTGAAATATGCGGGAAAGCCCCAATGTTTGGGAAAAATAGAAGTAAGTCAGATAGAAGGACTCCACGAAGATGGAACCCAAATTTGCAACATATAAAAGTAAATGTGGATGGTGTAGTTAAAAAAATGTGGGTTTGCACTCAATGTATTAAAAGCGGTAGAGTGAAAAAAGCTTAAACATGAAGATTAAATATAAAACTCTGGAGGTATAAATAAAATGTATAAAAGAAAAACTGCAGTACTCTTATTTGTATCATTGTTTATTTTCTGTGTATATCCTCTGTTAGCATCTGTAAGTCCTGTGGTGGATGAGACAGGACATAGTCCTTTTGTGAATATTGTAAAAGATATTCGGGAAACAGTTGTTAGCATCAAAGTTGAATGGGAAGAGGAGAGTCCATACCTTGCTTTCAAGTCCCCATTTCCTCTTGATGATGATTTTTTTAAGTTCTTTTTCCCACCTGAACCATCTCAACCAGATAAAAGAAAAAGAAAATTTACTGGAATGGGCTCAGGTTTTATCTTCCGTCAAGATGGTAGGAAAGTTTATATCCTTACCAATAATCATGTTGTTGGGAAAAGCAAAGAGGGTAAAGTTACTGTAACACTCTTTGATAAAGAGAAATATAATGCTGAAATAATTGGTTTAGACGATAAGACTGATGTGGCAGTAATTAAAATTGAGGTAGAAAAAGCCCAAGAAGTCAATGTTGCCCCATTAGGAGATTCTGATGATATTGAAGTAGGGGACTGGGTAATCGCTATTGGAAACCCATTTTCAGAGAATCTAAGTGGAACAGTTACAGTGGGCGTAGTTAGTGCTAAAGGTAGAGCAGGACTATCATTTGGGAGCAAATCCCCACTTTATCAAGATTATATTCAAACAGATGCTGCTATTAATCCAGGAAACAGTGGCGGTCCACTCGTAGGTATTGATGGAAAAGTTATAGGTATTAATGCGGCAATTTCAACAGTTAGTGGTGGAAATGTTGGTATTGGATTTGCTGTTCCTATAAATATTGCAAAAACTGTAGCCAACGATTTGATTACAAAAGGTTATGTTGAAAGAGCTTATTTAGGTATTTTACCACAGGAGATTACCCCGGCTTTACAGGAAAATCTAAAACTTGCTTCATTGCAAGGAGTTATAATAGGAAAGGTAGAAAAAGATACTCCTGCAGAAAAAGCTGGATTGAAAAAAGGTGATGTTATCATTGAATTTGATGGCAAGCCAGTTAAAAATTTAAGTAAATTCAGACTAATGGTAGCGAATTCAAAAGTCGGGGATAAGGTGGATATCAAGATTATCCGCAAAGGTAAGGAACTAATAAAAAAAGCAAAATTAGAAGCTTATCCAGAAACTTCAGTAGCAAAGAAAGAGTCTAAACAAAAAGGTACAAGTAAATGGCTCGGAATAGAAGTTCAGGATATTGATTCTGACTTTGCAAAGCGAATGAAAATTTCTGCGGATAAAGGGGCTGTGGTTTCTAAAATAATTGTTGATTCACCAGCAGATGAATCTGAACTTTCTGTTGGTGATGTGATTCTTGAAATTGATTATCAAGAAATTAAAGATACTGATGATTATTATTCTTTAATTGAAAATTTGAGAAAAGAAGATAAAAGTTCAATATTATTGTATGTTTTAACAGGAAAAAATTATTATCATTATGTTGCAATAAAAATCAGATAAATTGAATTTATTTTCCTAAAGTAATTTTTTTATTTTATTTGTTAAAACTATCTTATTTAGTTTAATTCTATTTATCAATCTTGGTCAGACGCCGAGCCTGAACAGATAAGTAAAAGAAAATCGTAGAATATAACATTCATTTCAAAATATTTATGATTATATTTGCTTTTCATTCCAGAGGCGGATCCTTTAGAATTATTCAATTATATCCCGATATATCGGGATAAAACTATAATGGAAAACCCTGCAGAAGATAAAGGCTTACAAAAGTATCTTTCCGATATTGCAGATATACCAACTCTTTCAAGAGAGGAAGAGAAACAATTGATTATAAAAGCACAAAATGGTGACCAGTCCGCAATGAATAAGCTGATAGAAAGCAATCTGAAATTTGTCGTAAGAGTCGCGAGCAAGTTCCAAGACAAAGGATTGACTCTTTCCGAACTGATTAGTGAAGGGAACATTGGGCTTATTAAAGCAATTAAAAGATTTGATGTAAAACAAAATACAAAACTTATAACCTATGCGGTATGGTGGATTCAGCAGGCTATCAGGTATGCTATTTATGAAAAGAATAGATTGATAAGGATTCCTGCAAAGGCAATATCAACTCTTAATAAGATTGAAGATGCGAAGCAAAAACATCGTGCATCTGAAGGTGAGGAAGCAAGCCTTAAAGAGTTAGCAAAAGAGGTTAATATTAAGGAGAAAAAAGCTAAAGATTTGATTGCTCAACAAACTGATATTATATCTCTTGATGAAATTACTTACCCAAAAGGAAATCTCAGCGGACTTAGCGAATATCCAGATGCGTTATCAAGAATTAGTGCTCGTAAAATAACCGATACAAGCTTTGAAGAATATCAAGATGACCCTAAAAAGATTTACTATAGAAAGAAAATTAAAGAAAAAATCAATAAAAAAATTGATAAGCTTAGTCCAAGAGATGCACATATAATAAAGGAATATTTTGGATTCGGCGAAGATGATAAAGGAAAAAATTTTGCTCAAATTGCAAGAGAGTTAGGATTATCACGAGAAAGGGTTCGTCAAATTTTTAAAAAAATCTTAGAAGATTTAAGAAAAGAAGCTGTAAATGAGGTGGATATTGATTATTTATTAGGAATATAAAATAATTAGTCTCCCCGATTTCATCGGACAATTTTGCTGGTTCCCCGATATTTACCCTGTGTAATATTTGCTAATTTTAATTGTATGATGCTATTTTATCTATATGCATTATAATTATGAAGAAATTACTATTATCATTCTTATTACACAGGGTGAATCGGGGTAAATTGAACCGTAAAGTTAAAAAGATAGAAAGTGAATAAACTTATGGTTCAGGTAAATACCTGAACCAGCAGAGGCAAAACTTGACAGTATTATCAAATTTATACAAGTAGAACTCTATTAGGAGTTTCTATGAAACAGATGAAGAAAGTCTATAATCCAAAAGAGATTGAATCAAAATGGTATAAATTCTGGCAAGAAAAAGATTTATTTAATGCAGAGATTAATCCTGAGAAAAAGCCTTATACAATTGTGATACCACCTCCAAATGTAACTGGAATTTTGCATATGGGTCATGTTTTGAATAATACATTACAGGATATTATGATTCGTTATAAGAAGTTGCAGGGATACGAGACCTTGTGGTTACCAGGAACTGACCATGCTGGTATTGCAACTCAAAATGTAGTTGAAAGGGAATTAGCAAATGAAGGGAAAACTCGTTACGATATTGGCAGAGAAGAACTTGTAAAACTTATCTGGAAATGGCGAGAGGAAAAGGGGGGTAGAATTATTGAACAGTTGAAGAAATTAGGAGCAAGCTGCGATTGGCGACGAGAAAGATTTACAATGGATGAAGGCCTTTCAAATGCTGTTCAGGAAGTTTTTATCCGTCTTTATCAAAAGGGATTAATATACAAAGGGAAATATATTATAAACTGGTGCCCTCGCTGTGAAACCGCATTATCTGATGATGAGGTTGATTATGAAGAGCTGGAATCCTACCTCTGGTATATCAAATATCCAATCAAAAATAAGAAGAATGAGTTTGTGGTTGTAGCAACAACCAGACCAGAAACGATGTTGGGAGATACAGCAGTGGCAGTGAACCCTAACGATAAAAGATATAAACATTTGATAGGGGAGAAGGTTATTATTCCGCTTGTTGAGCGAGAAGTTCCAATAATTTCTGATGATTATGTTGATAAGGAATTTGGAACAGGATGCGTAAAAGTAACTCCTGCACATGACCCAAATGATTTTAAAATAGGATTGCGTCACAATTTAGAACAGGTTTTAATTATGGATGAAAAAGCCGTTATGAATAGAAATGCTGGTATTGACTATGAGGGAATGAATCGTTTTGAATGCAGAGAAAAGGTTGTAGAAGATTTAAAAGAAAGAAAACTGCTTGAGAAAGTTGAGAAATATTCTCATAGTATTGGTCATTGCTATAGATGTCATACAGTTATTGAACCATATCTTTCAAATCAGTGGTTTGTAAAGATGAAACCTTTGGCAAAGAAGGCGATTGAGGTTGTGAAAGAAGGAAAGATAAAATTTCAACCACCCCGTTGGGAAAAGGTTTATTATAATTGGATGGAAAATATTCATGATTGGTGTATCTCTCGCCAAATCTGGTGGGGACATCGTATTCCTGCTTATTATTGTGATAATTGTGGTAAAATGTTTGTTGCAAAACAGGCTCCTGATAAATGTACAGAGTGCAATGGAAATAAATTCACTCAAGACCCAGATGTATTGGATACATGGTTTTCTTCCTGGCTTTGGCCCTTTTCTACAATGGGATGGCCTGAGAGAGCTAAAGAGCTTGATTATTTTTACCCAACTGATTTATTAGTTACTGCACCCGGAATTATCTTTTTCTGGGTTGCCAGAATGATAATGGCATCAATGGAATTTATTGGTAAGATTCCTTTTAAGACTGTTTTTTTACATGGTATGGTATTAGACGAACAAATGAGAAAGATGGAAAAATCTTTGGGAAATTCTCCAGATCCGATTGATGTGATTGAAAAATTTGGTGCAGATGCTTTGCGTTTTAGTATGGTATTTAATACTCCTAAAGGCAATGATGTCGTTTATACTGATTCTCTTGTTGAAACGGGCAGGAATTTCGCAAATAAAATTTGGAACGCTGCAAGATTCGCAATAACAAATGCAGAGAATATTGCCGGAATGCCTGAACCAGAAAATATGAAGATAGACCTTGCTGACAGGTGGATATTACACCGATTACATACCGTTATTTATGATGTATCAAAAGCATACGATGAGTATAGATTTAATGATGCTGCTCATATACTATACAACTTTTTCTGGAATGAATATTGTGCCTGGTATCTTGAAATCATTAAGGATAGATTTTATCATTCGGATGATATTTCAATAAAAAGAACTGCTAAATATTTGATGCTAAAGGTGTTAGATTACTCTGCAAGGATGCTTCATCCTATTATGCCTTTTATTACAGAAGAGATTTGGCAACGAATTCAGAAATTTTGTTCTGACTCTACTGCTGAATCAATTATGCAAGTATCATTTCCAGTTGCAGACAAGGAGCAATTGTTCCCTGAAGATGCCAGGAAAATGGAGCTGATAATTAAAGTCATCACAGCAATAAGAGGGATTAGAAAAGATATGAATGTCCCTCTCAGAGAAAAAGTTGAGACCGTTATAAAGGTTGTTAAAGGTGGTAAAAGATTAATTCTTCAAGATAATCGGCATTATATAAAGATTATGGCTAAAGTATCGGATATTTATATTGGAGATGATGTTGTTAAGCCCTCAAAGTCTGCAACAGCAGTTGTTGATGATATTGAAATTTATATGCCTTTAGCTGGCGTCATTGATTTGGAAAAGGAAAGAGACCGTCTTCTGAAAAAGCTATCCAAGGTTGAAAGTAATCTGAATAATTGTGTAAAGAAACTGAATAATAAGGACTTTGTAAATAACGCACCTCAAAGTGTTGTGCAGGAGGAGAGAGAGCGAAAAGAAAATTTGGAAATTACTTCTGAAAAATTAAAAGCAAATATCTCTTTTTTAGAATAATCCCTGATATCTTTTTACCAACTTTGACAAAGTAGTAAAATGATGTTAATTTGTTTCATGTTGCGAAAGTGGCGGAATTGGTAGACGCGCTGGACTTAGGATCCAGTCCCGATTTATCGGGGTAGGGGTTCAAATCCCCTCTTTCGCACCTCCCGATTTATTAGTCTCGGTCAGGCACCGAGACCGAATTGAAAGGAGATTTCTTGATAAAATCAGATTTAGAAAAATTAAGTGAATGTAAAAGAAAACTGAATATTGTAATTCCTAAAGAAACAGTAAATAAAGATTATCAATCAACAGTTAGAAAATATCGTAGTTATGCTACTCTGCCAGGTTTCCGAAAAGGCAAAGCACCTATATCAATGATAGAAAGCATATATAAAGAACAAATCAAAGCAAGTTACCTTGAGGAATATATTCCTAAATATTATAGGCAAGCATTATTGGAATTAGAGAAGAAAAAAGTTTTTCCAATAAATCAAAGCTCTTTGGAAGACTTTGACTGGAATCCTGGAGAAGATTTGGAAGTGGGTTTTAAATTTGAAGTTAAGCCTGATATTGAATTAAAAAAGTATAAGGATTTTGAAATTAACTTTAAACCAGAAAAAGTAACTAAAAAGATGATAGAAAATGAATTGAAACGATTACAGCAAACCTATGCAAAAATTATTGACAAAAAATCCTCAGCAGAACCTAATGATTTGATATATTATCAAGTTGAAAAATATGATGATAAAAAAGTTTCAAAGCAAGAAGAAATTTCTTACAAACTCGGAACTAAAAATTTTGGAGAAAAGTTTGATAAGGACCTTACGAGTGCTAAATCAGGAGATGTTATAGATACTACCATTGAACTTTCTCCATTAAAACCAGAAGAAAAATCAACTAAAATAAAAGTGTCTCTTAAAGTAAATTCTATAAAGAAGATTGAACTGCCAGCCTTAGATGATGAATTTGCAAAGGATGTTGGAGATTATAAATCCTTAAAAGATTTAAAAGCGGAAATAAAAAAGGGACTGGGTGAACAGGTTAAAATCAGGAATGAGAACGAGAAAAGGTCATTAATTTTACAAAAAATCATTGAAGAAAATCCATTTGAATTGCCAGAGTCAATAGTTAATGATTATGTCTCAAAAATGGTAAATCAATCCGAAAATAGAAATCATCCGCCAGCTGACGGACAGGAAAATATTGAAAAAATAAAAAAGGTTTACAAGAAATACGCTGAGAATGAATTCCGTGTTTATTATGTTCTGGAAAAATTACGAGAGCTTGAAAAGATTGAAGTAAATGATAATGAGATTGACAATGAAATAAAGAAAGTTGCGAATAGTATGAATATGGATATTGAACAATATAAAAAATTGTATAAAAAACAGATTGATAGGGATGCTATAAAGATAGACCTTATTAATGAAAAAATATTGAAGAATATTGAAAAAACAGTAAAATTTGTGTAAGAAACCTGTCTGCCGATAGGCAGGAATGATGAGGTTATATGAAATTAATACCTATGGTAATTGAACAAACAGGAAGAGGTGAAAGAGCCTATGACATCTATTCCAGATTACTAAAAGATAGAATCATATTTGTGGGTTCAATAATTGATGACAATGTGGCAAATACTATAATTGCTCAACTTCTTCATTTAGAATCAGAAAATCCTAAAAGTGATATCTTTATGTATATAAATTCTCCTGGAGGTATTGTTTCCTCTGGTTTGGCAATATATGATACAATGGAATATATTAAACCGGATATATGCACTATCTGTATTGGTCAGGCTGCAAGTATGGGAGCTTTGCTGCTCGCTGCTGGCACAAAAGGGAAGAGGTCTGCACTCCCTAATTCCAGAATTATGATGCATCAACCCTTAGGCGGTGTTCAGGGACAGACTGTTGATATTGAAATCCATGCAAGAGAAATGGTTAAAATAAAAGATAGAATTAATAAAATTTTTAGTTTGCATACTGGACAACCAATTGAGAAGATTGAAAAAGATTCAGATAGAAATTTCTTTATGAGTGCTGGAGAAGCTAAAAAGTATGGAATTATTGACGAAGTAATTGCAAAAAGGAAATAA
>JAGGUR010000071.1 GCA_021158425.1 Candidatus Cloacimonadota bacterium
GACCCTGAAAAGAATGCTATTATGGCAAATGATAATGCATCCTATTGGGCTGGCTATCTGGGCTATCCTTCAATAGCATTTCTTCTTGTGAAAGGAGTTATTGGTTATGATTCAAAATTCGCAAATGCTCTTAAAGATATTCCGTGGAAAGATGTAAATGTAAAATTCAGAAGTAAATATGAGAAAACAGAAAAATATGTAAAAGAGATTGTCGCAAGTAGAAATATTTCTGTCAGCGAATTAGAAGCAGAAGTTGACAAAATATATGAACAGTTAAAACAACTGGATTTAGAAAAATTAGGAAAAAGAATAAGACCTCCAAAGGGCTATTAGTTTCGTAAATATGCAAAATGTAATCTAAATTTATTCTGTCTCGTTTCCAATCCTTAGATTGAGGGATGGAATTGGAAAATTTATATATGCGTTACGACCAAAGAATAATTGATGATGTGCGTTCTGCAAACAATATTGTAGAAGTCATCGGCGAATACCTACCTTTAAAAAGGAGTGGGGCTAACTACAGGACCCTTTGCCCATTCCATCAAGAGAAAACCCCCTCTTTTATGGTAAGTCCATCCAAGCAGATTTTCAAATGCTTTGGCTGCGGCAAGGGTGGAAATGTATTCACTTTTCTAATGGAATATGAAAAGATAAATTTTAATGAGGCAGTTCAAAAACTTGCACAAAGGGCTGGCATCAAACTTCCTGAGAAAGAAATATCTACTGAAAAGCAAACACTTTACAGTGAACTGTATGAGATATACAAGATTGCTAATCAATACTATAGGAATAATTTATTAAAGTCAGGAGCATTTGCCTTAAAATACCTCCATTCCCGTCAGATTTCTGATGAAACCATCAAAACCTTCCAGATAGGTCTGGCATCAGATAGATGGGATGACTTATCAAATTATCTTAAAAAGAAACATTTTGGGCAAAAGAGTTTTTCCGAAAGCGGGCTATTTACTGAACGGCAAGGGAAAGTGTATGATAAATTTTACAGCCGTATAATGTTTCCTATTTTTTCTTCTGATGGCAAGGTAATTGCTTTTGGAGGTAGGATTTATAAAGAAGAAGATGATAGAGCCGCAAAATACCTTAACTCACCTGAAAATCTTATTTACAAAAAAAGGTATCATCTTTATGGATTATTTCAGACAAAACACTTTATAACACAAAAAAAATCCGCTCTAATTGTTGAAGGAAATACAGATTTACTAAAGGTCTATCAACACGGCTTTCGTAATGTTGTTGCAAGCCTGGGGACCGCTCTTACAGGAAATCAGATAAAATTACTTGCGAGATACACTAAAAATGTTTATATTTTATATGACGGAGACGAAGCTGGATATAAGGCAAGTGCTCGTGCTATAAAGGTATGTTTGGAAAATAGTGTTTTCCCAAAGATTGTCATGCTACCTGAAAATTACGACCCTGATTCTTTTCTTGATGAATTTGGTACAGAGAAGTTACAAGAAGAAATTGATAAAGCGTTTAGTTTTTATCAATTCATAAAAGTTTATAAAAATGCAGATAAAAGTCTTGAAAATAAAGAAGATGCAATTGATGAATTGATTGATAATTTGATGCTTATCCAAGACCCTGTCCAAAGGGAAATGTACATACAGGAGAGTTCCGCTTTATTTAGAATTAGCGAAACAAATATTATTAGATCAATAAATAGGCGTCTAACTAAATCTTTTAAGAGATATGCTTCCTTGAAAGCCAATCAACCAGAGACAATTCTGTCCCCGATACATCGGGGTTTCGGAGCTGGGGGAATAGGTGAAAAAGAGTTGTTAAAGATGGTTGTAAATTTTCCCGAAGAATGTGCAGATGCTATGCCTTTTCTTGAACCGGAGTATTTTACTCATCCAATATTCCAAAAATTGGTTTCTATAATTAAAAAACAGGACAATCTAATTCAATTTACAGCCCAGAGTTCAAAGCTATTAGACTATTTTGCTCCTGATGAAATTGATTTCGTGTCTGACCTTATGTTTTTTGAGGGAGAATTTTCAAAAACCGTTCTACATAAATTATTGAACGGATTGCAAATTAGAAAGTTAAATTTAGACTTGCAAAAGATTAATCAGGAAATTATTGAGCATCCGGATAATTTTGAGAAACTACGAGAGAAAAAAGTAATACAAAAGAAAATCCATCAACTAAAAGGTGGAGTCGTAAGAAAATTATTAAGTTAAAAAATTATTAAGTTAAAGATATAATATAAGAAAGTTGAGCAAATTTTTTCATCTGTTTAAAAATTTTTTGTCTATTTTTGAAAACTATTGTAAAGTTCAGGAGACTTTATGAAAACAATCAGTCAATTTATTGAAGAATTAAAGCGTAAAGGTTCTGACCGTGGGTATGTTACTTATGATGAGATTAATAGAATGCTACCTGACAATCCAATATTTTTAGATAAAATTGATGATATCTTTAATGAGTTAAAAGATAGCGGTCTTGAAATAGTTGATGAGACAATAAAGGGTAGGATTCGCAAACAAAAAAGGGTTTACAAACCCAAGCCTAGCCCTTTAAAGATACGATATTTTGATGACCCTGTCCGTATGTATCTAAAAGATATGGGCAAAGTTCCATTGCTGACACCTGAGGGGGAGGCAGAAATTGCTCAGAGAATTGAGAATGCACAGAAACGAATCAATCGTATGACACTACTATGTGCAGGTAGCTTAAAGGAAATTCAAAATGTAGTTAAACATTACCGTGAAGGCAAAATGAAAATTGATCATATACTCAAGATTGAATTTGGAAGCTGGTTTGATAAAGAAAATAATGAAAGGCTGATAAATGAATTAGAAAGAAAAACTAAAGAGGCATTAGTCTATTCTGATGAAATTGCGAAAATTATTAATAAGAAACCAACTAAAAAGCTTTCCAAGCACCAAACAGTAGGCGAGAAAATTCGAGAAAACCGAGAAAAGATTTTGAATTTGTTTGAAGATGTATATTTAACTAATTCTTTAATTCAAAGGTTAATTTATCGGATAAACAGTCTGTTAGGTAGAATATCCATCAGTGTAAACCGTATTAATTTTGTGAGCAATATCAAAAATTATACTCCAGCAAAGATCTGTACACTTGGCAGAAGAGCAGAAAAGAGCAAGAAAGATTTTAATGAAGTGGCAGAAACTACAGGTTTAGACCCAAATATTTTTATTGATGCGCTTAAAAAAATTAAGAACAACCGCCGTAAGATTCGTCGTGTTGAATTAGAAACCAGCATGACTGCAGATGAATTAAAGAAATTAGCGGATGATATTAAAATTGCTACTCGCGAGAAAGAGATTGCAAAAAATGATATGATTAAGGCTAATGTCAGACTCGTTATTAGTATTGCAAAAAAGTATAACAATCGGGGGCTGAGCTTCTTGGATTTAATACAAGAGGGGAATATAGGTTTGATAAAAGCTGTTGAAAAGTATGACTATCACAAAGGATATAAATTTTCTACTTATGCTACTTGGTGGATTAGACAGTCAATAACAAAGGGGATTGCAGACCAATCTCGCACAATCCGTGTGCCTGTGCATATGGCAGAAGCTATTAATAAGGTTGCAAGAGCGCATAACTCACTTGTGCAATCTTTGGGAAGAGAACCTTATCCAGAAGAAATTGCTCAAAAATTAGACCTACCAGTTGAAAAGGTCAAAAGTATTATTAATGTATCAAAGCGACCTGTCTCGCTTGATAAACCTGTTGGTGATGAGGAAGGAAATACTACTTTAAGTGATTTTATTGAAGACGACACTATGATTTCTCCAGAAAAAATCGCAGAAAGGACCCTTCTCAGAAAGCAAGTAGAATCTGTTTTGTCAACTCTGAGCAAGCGTGAAAGAAGGGTTATTAAACTCCGATTTGGTATTGGAGATGCAACACCACGGACTCTGGAAGAGGTTGGACATATTTTTGACATTACCCGAGAAAGAGTCCGCCAGATTGAAGAAAAAGCAAAAGAAAGATTGCGACACCATAGTAGAGCTAATATTCTTAAAAAATATATGGATACTTTTGATGAGTTGAATAAATAATTGTATAATTATTTCTATGAATAACCATTACTTCTTTATTTTTAAAGGATGGTTCTTGTAAAGTCTATCACATTACTTTACCAATATCATCTTCCTCGTAACGACATTATTACCATAATTTAATTTATAAAAATAAACACCAGGACTTACCTTATTTCCATTCTCATTAGTTCCATTCCAGACTATATCTGTCTTTACCCAAAAGTTATGTTTTTTGCCATTGTATGTTTTAATTAGTTGCCCTTTTGCATTATGGATAGATACTTTATAATCCTTTATTCTCTCATAATCTGCTGAAATAAATGTTATTGTGGTAGAATAACTGAATGGATTCGGTATATTTTGAAATAAATATAATTTGTGAATGAATGATGTATCAGGTTTATCTACAGCGTTTCCTTGCCACTCATAAGCTCCCATGTTTACTATGTAATTGTATATTCTTGGATTTCCAGCTAAATCGTATTCTGGTAAGTTTAGACCAGTAGTATCTGGATTGCCTGCATCTATGCAGGGAGAGCCCTCTGTTAACTCATAACTGAATGGGTCTCCACCCACAAATTGTGGAAGAGAATCCATGTTGCCTTCCAGCCAGTTGGTTGTGCCGTTGTTACTGGTGTATATGCCATCTATGACGTTCTTTATATTAGTGTATGATAAGGTAACAGTATTTGGTTCATCTTGTGGACTAAAGAAAATCTCATTGGGGTCATAATTCCTTAAAATACAATTTATTAAAGATACATTAGTATTATGTGATTGACTTATAGCTCCACAGAAAGAAGGGCCATTATCACAAATAGTGCA
>JAGGUR010000023.1 GCA_021158425.1 Candidatus Cloacimonadota bacterium
ACCATACCTTGATAGAATACATCCTATGGTATATCCATCACATTTTTATGGAGAATTTTGGAATAAGAAATATCCTGCAGATGAGCCTTATTATTTTGTATATCGGACTTGCCAGACGCTTGTAAATCAGATTGAGCAAAAGGAAAAGATAATTCCGTATTTACAGGCATTTTCACTGCGCGAATCTCAAACAGATCCCTTTTATATTTTATCTCAGTTACAGGCAGTAAAAGATTGTGGACTGGATTCAGGATATTTATTATGGAATGCCTCAGGAAATTATGATTCAGCCTGGAAGGCACTTAATCTATGGGATTCAACAACCAATTCCCAATTATCCCCGAGATTCCCAAATAGATTGGAGGGATCCGAATATAAAAAATTTGATAAGGACGATAGATAATTTTAAATATTTAAGAATAAAGGTTAATTAAATGAAATACAAGAAAAATTTCCTAGTCAATATTTTGTTTGGAGTGTTTATTCTTCTCATAATTCTTATATTATCCTGTGCAGAAAGCAATCATTTTAAGTCGCAAAAATTTATTTCTGAAGATGAATTTAAGTTAACGATTGAACCACCTATTGCAAAAATTATACAGGATACATTACAGATCCATGGGGAAGTACTCATTGATAATTATGCTTGGCTAAAAGATAAAACAAGAACTAATCCAGAAGTTATTGAGTATATCAACGCAGAAAATGAATATACTGAGAAAATGCTTAAACATACTGAAAAATTACAGGACACACTTTATAATGAGATAGTTGGACGAATCAAAGAAACAGACTTAAGTGTTCCAACAAAAATTGATGATTACTATTATTACACAAAAAGAGAAGAGGGAAAGCAATATTGGGTATATTGTAGAAAGAAAGGAAGTTTAGGAGCTGAAGAAGAAATTGTCCTTGATGCGAATGGACTTGCAAAAGGTCATAGTTATTTCTCAGTCGGTGAAATTGAAATAAGCACTAATCACCAATACTTAGCTTATTCTGTTGATACAACCGGAGCAGAGAAATATACTCTTTACATTAAAGATTTGGAATCAAGTGAACTTTTACAAGATAAGACTTACCCGGTTTGTAGCATTGCTTGGGTGAATGACAACAGAACCCTTTTCTATACTATTGAAGACGAATCAGGTAGAACTGATAAACTTTACCGCCACACTTTAGGAACTGATATAGAAAACGATGATTTAATTTATCAAGAGAATGAATTAGCTTTTAATGTATGGATTTATAAATCAAGGAATAAAGAATATCTGATATTAACAACTGGAAATGAAACTACTTATGAAATTAGATACTTAAAGGCTGATAACCCTTTTGATGAATTTCAAATAATTCAACCAAGAGAAAAAGGTCATAGGTATTATATCTGTCCTCATAATGATAAATTTTTTATCGTGTCTAATGATAATGCGGAAAACTATGAGGTAATGGTAACTTCTGTTCAACATCCCGGGAAAGAAAATTGGAAAGAATTTATTCCTCACAGAGATTCTGTCTCAATTGATATTGATGTATTTAAAGATTACATGGTAATTTATGAACGAGAAAACGCCTTAGAAAAAATTAGAATATTGAATCTAAATACAAATGAAGACTATTATATTGATTTTCCCGAGCCAATCTATACTATTTATTCTGGTAGAAATCCGAATTTTGACACACAAATTTTTAGATTTACTTATGAATCTATGGTCACGCCTTATTCTGTTTACGACTATAATATGAAAACAAGAGAAAAGGAGTTGAAAAAACAACAAGAAGTTCTTGGTGGATATGATGCATCTCTTTATAA
The DNA here is from genome assembly GCA_021158425.1 of Candidatus Cloacimonadota bacterium. Lineage (GTDB taxonomy): Bacteria > Cloacimonadota > Cloacimonadia > JGIOTU-2 > JGIOTU-2 > JAGMCF01. Next base: position 1,814 of record JAGGUR010000023.1, read on the forward strand.
ATCAGAAAGAATTTTTGCGCAAGCACCTGATAGCACAATGATTCCAATTTCATTAGTTTATAAAGAAGATTTATTTAAGAAAAATGGGAAAAATCCATTACTTTTATATGCTTATGGTTCTTATGGAGATTGTAGCGACCCATATTTTTCTTCTACTCGGTTGAGTCTCTTAGATAGAGGTTTTGTTTATGCAATTGCACATGTTAGAGGAGGCGGAGAATTAGGCGAAGAATGGTATGAGCAAGGGAAATTGCTTAATAAGAAAAATACATTTGCTGATTTTATCGCCTGTGCAGAATATTTAATTGAAGAACGATATACCAGTAAGGAAAAATTAGTTATTGAAGGAGCAAGTGCGGGTGGTTTATTAATTGGAGCGGTAACAAATATGAGACCAGATTTATTTAAAGTTGTGATAGCAGATGTTCCTGCTGTAGATGTAATTTATACAATGCTTGATACTTCATTAGCCGGCGTTGAGTGGCACTATGACGAATTGGGCAATCCAAATGATAAAGAATATTTTGATTATATGAAATCCTATTGTCCATATCAAAATGTTGAAGCGAAAGAATATCCCAATATGCTTGTATTCGCAGGATTTTATGACCCGAGAGTAAACTATTGGGAACCAGCCAAATGGGTTGCAAAACTCAGGGCATTGAAAACTGATAATAATCTTTTATTGTTAAAGACTGATATGTCATCAGGCCACGGAGGTGCATCAGGGAGATATGATTATTATAAAGAAGTAGCATTGAAATATGCTTTTATTTTTAATGTTTTAGGAATTGAAAGATAGAAATCTTGAGTTTTCCCGATTTATCGGGATGACTTAAGCGCGAGTGATTTTACCGCCGATATTGTAAAAGTAAGCGGAAAACCCTGTGCAAAATTTGGAAGACAATATAATCCAATCCGCCAGACCCGATTCTATCGGGACTCCGTCTCGGAGCTGGCGAATGATAGAATTTGTAAGATAGATCTGCTTTGAAACTACGAATACAGACAGGTATGTGGAATTTTAGAACGGTTACATTGTAAAAGAAGTTCAAATTTATTGACAATATGAACTAATTATTTCATTATTAAATTAAATAAGAAATATTATCAATTATTTTCTTATTTGTAAATTAGTAAAATAAAGGTTGCAAGGAGGAAAATTGTATGTTAAAGGAAAATTTGGTTAAACAATTTGAAATAAGCATGAAAAACAATTGGGATATACCTGCACTTTCTGATTTTAATGGCAAAAGTTTAACTTATGGAGAAGTAGCTGAAAATATTATCTGGCTGCATTACATTTTTGAGAAGGCTCAGATAAAAAGAGAAGACAAAATTGCTCTCATAGGAAAAAATTCTGTTAATTGGGCTCTAACATATCTGGCGACTATTACTTATGGAGCTGTGATTGTTCCAATATTGCCTGATTTTCATGCTGAGGATGTTCATCATATTGTAAATCATTCAGATTCAGTTTTGCTTTTTGCTTTAGAGAGTATTTATGAAAAACTTGATGAAACCAAAATGCAGAATTTAGAAGCAATTTTCTCACTTGAAGATTTTAAATTGTTTTATTATAAAAAGAAGAGTCTTGTCACAATTATTGAGAAATCAAAGGATAATTTTTTGGATAAGTATGATGGCTTTCTTACCGCAGAGAAACTTTCTTTTCCAGAAATTAGTAATAATGAACTTGCCGAGATTGTTTATACTTCAGGCACAACAGGTTTTTCTAAAGGAGTTATGTTGCCACACAATAGTTTACTGGCGAATGTAATATATGCCCAGAATCATATGGACTTGAAGCCTGGTGATACCATTGCTTCATTCTTGCCCATTGCTCATACTTTTGGATGTGCTTTTGAATTTTTATTCCCTTTTAGCGTAGGTTGCCACATTACTTTCTTAGGTAAAATACCTTCTCCTAAAGTAGTATTGCAAGCGTTTAAACAAGTCCGTCCGCGTTTGATTTTATCGGTTCCGCTTGTGCTTGAAAAAATTTATGACAAGCAGATTAGGGCTGCTTTAGATAAAGGGATAGTGAAGATATTAATCAATACTCCATTATTGAAAAATCTTATATATAAAAAGATTTGTAAAAAATTGATTGAAGCCTTTGGCGGAAATTTTAAGGAAATTGTTATTGGGGGAGCAGCTTTAAATGAAAAAGTAGAAACATTTCTAAAAATGATAGGCTTCCCAGTTACTGTAGGTTATGGATTAACAGAATGTGGTCCCCTGGTAAGTTATGCTCCATGGGATGAGCATAAAACATCTTCTGTAGGCAAAATTGTTGATACATTAGAAGTAAGAATTGATTCTGATGACCAGCAAAAAATCGTTGGAGAAATCTTAGTTCGGGGTGAAAATGTAATGTTAGGTTACTATAAAAATGAAGAAGCAACGAATGAGGCAATTGATAAAGATGGATGGCTACATACTGGAGACCTGGGAGTAGTTGATGAGGATGGTTTTATTTTTATAAAAGGAAGATGTAAGAGTATGATTTTGGGACCCTCAGGACAAA
>JAGGUR010000167.1 GCA_021158425.1 Candidatus Cloacimonadota bacterium
AAGATGTCAGGTCATAATAAGTGGACTTCTATAAAGCATAAAAAAGCGAAAGAGGATGCTAAAAGAGGAAAAATTTTTACCAAGGTAATAAGAGAAATTATGGTGGCTGCTCGCGAAGGTGGTGGAGATCCGGAATCAAATTCCAATTTGAAAAATGCAATTGCTAAAGCAAATTCTGTCAATATGCCAAAAGACAATATTGAACGCGCTATTAAAAAGGGAACTGGTGAATTAGAAGGTGCAAGATATGAGACTCTATTTTACGAAGGATATGGTCCTGACGGAGTTGCATTATTTATCAAGGTTTTAACTGATAATAAAGCAAGGTCTGTTTCTGCAATTCGGCATGTCCTTTCTGTTAATAATGGAAGTCTTGCTGAAAAAGGCTCTGTAGCGTGGAATTTCAAAAAAACTGGAGCAATTATGGTTCCCCAGAATGACTATGATGAAGATGAGATAATGATGAAGGCTTTAGATTGTGGGGCTGAAGACTTTGTTACTCAAGATGAATTCTTTATAATCTATACCGATGCAAAAGAATTGAATCAGGTTGTTAATGCATTAGAAAAGGAAAATATAAAAATTGAAAGTGCTCAGCTGGATTATATTCCTCAAAACACTGTTCTTGCAAATGATAAAGCTGCTCAGATTATAAAATTGGTTGAAGCCTTAGAAGATCTGGATGATGTTCAGAATGTCTATGCCAACTTTCAAATTGATGATGAAATCCTGGAAAAGTTAACAAGTGAGTAATAAATTTACTATCCTGGGGGTTGACCCAGGAACTACTGCAACCGGGTATGCATTTTTATCCGCTGATTTGTCTTCAAAAAACAATTTAATCCCTATTGAATATGGGGTCATTAAAGCAAATCCCGGCTTAAAATTGCAGAAAAGGATTGAGAAAATATACAATAAAATCAAAATTTTGGTTAAGAATTATAAACCGGATGAGGCAAGCATTGAGACGATATTTTATGCGAAAAATGTAAAATCAATTCTTTCTATGGGAGAAGCTCGTGGTGCAGTGATGTTAGCTTTATCTCAGGAGAATATTCCAGTTTATGAATATTCTCCCCGTGAAGTAAAAAGAGCGGTTGTGGGAAATGGAAATGCTTCAAAAAAACAGGTTCAATATATGGTAAAAACAATACTTAAACTTGAAGAACCACCACTCTCTTATGACATTACAGACGCAATTGCAATAGCGATTTGCCATTACCATAAAAAGAATTCAGCTAACAGGCAAGTTACAAAGAGCCAGCATAGGCGTTATTCTAAAAAATAATCTCCTGCCTTGGCTTGGCGCCGAGCCAAGACGGGTCGGAATTTTATTCTTCAGTGAAAGAAGTTAATGAAAAATGTATGATTTTATAACTGGAATAATCAAAGAAAAAAAGACAACTTCTGTCGTTATTGAAAACAATGGCTTAGGATATATTGTCAATATACCGATAAGTACATACGACCAGATTGGTGCGATAGGGGACCCCTGCAAATTATTTTTACATCTTTATGTACGAGAGAATGACTTGAAGCTTTTTGGGTTTTATACTGTTGCGGAGAGAGAAATTTTTGAATCACTTATTAAAGTGTCTAATATTGGTCCTAAAATTGCCATATCTATTCTTTCAGGAATTTCAGTAAAGAGTTTAATAGAAGCTGTTGCAAAACAAGATATTGAATTGCTTTCTTCTGTGCCTGGAATCGGGAAAAAGAGTTCACAAAGAATTATTATAGAGTTAAAAGATAGCTTTGAAAGACTCGTAGAGGAAGAAGTAATAGGAGCCGAAGCAACCAAGGAAGAGAGAGCCATTATTACAGATGCTGAGAACGCTTTAATTTCGTTAGGATATAATAAGATTTCTGTAAAAAGAGAGATACAAAAATTTTTAGCAAAAAATAAACCAACTTCATCTGGAGAAATCGTAAAAACAATTATACGACAGTTATATTCGTAAGCGGGTAAACCATTTACTGGTTAAGGTATGTATTATCTCATAAAGCCATGATGAAATTTAAAAATGAATAAAATTTCAAGATATAATTTCCAAAATATAAATAATTTACAATGACCCAAAAAGTGAAAAAAACTTTATTTGTAATGCTATAAATGAATGTTCGTGAGATAACTCTTTTTGCTTTGAATTCTGTGCTTATTAAAAAGCGAGGTTCTGAAGAAGTATTAGCAAAATTTAGTCAAAAATATAATCTGTTGGAAAATGAAAAGAGGTTATTTTACGCTTTGACAAAAGGTGTTTTAAAAAGGAAAATATTCCTTGATTTCTTGATAAAATCTTTAGTCCAAAAGCATAGTTTTTCTGCGATTGATAGCCAAATAAAAAATTTTTTAAGATTGGGTCTTTATCAAATTATTTATATGAATAGTATTCCGAATTATGCATCAGTTAATGAAATGGTTGCGATATGTAATCAGCATTATAATAGTAAGTTGTGCAAATTTCTTAATGCAATGCTTCGCTCATATATAAGAGAAAGAAATAGTATAAAATTACCTGATGATTGCCAGGCACATTACCTATCCATTAAGCATTCCTTTCCTCAATATATGATTGAAAGTTGGTTAAGTGAATATGGAACTGAAAACACAATCAAAATGTGTGAATATTTTAACAGACCAGCCAACTTACATCTTAGATTTGACCCGGATAAGATTTCATTTGAAAATTTTGCGGAACATCTTATGAAAGAAAATGTAGAATTTTCACGAAGTAAATTCTTTCCATATATAGTAGAATTAATGAGCAATTTTCGTTTTTTAGATGACCCGCTTTTTCAAAAAGGTTATTATTATATTCAGGATGAGAGTACTACTCTTCCTGTTATGCTTCTCGCCCCTAAAGAGAAGGATAAAGTATTAGATTTATGTGCAGCTCCTGGTGGAAAAACATTACTTATTTCTGCTATTATGCATAATAAAGGCAAAATCATTGCGAACGACATTGATAAGAGGCGAATGAGATTACTTAGAGAAAATGTGCAAAGAATTAAGTGTAGTAATATTGAATTTTCTGAAAGGGATGCAACAACCTTTTCTGTAGATAGTAAATTTGATAAAATTCTTCTTGATGTTCCCTGCTCAGGTTGGGGTGCAATGCAGAAGAAACCTGAGATTAGATTTCAAAATAGAAATCGCTTAAAATCCTTGATTCCCTTACAAAAGAGAATATTAGATAATGCCAGCAAATTGGTCAGAAATGATGGGATTATTGTATATTCTACCTGTACATTAAACCCAGATGAAAATGAAAAACAGATAGAAAA
>JAGGUR010000148.1 GCA_021158425.1 Candidatus Cloacimonadota bacterium
ATATATTGGGATTAACTGACAATTTCAATAAAGAAAACTTTTTTAAAAGGATTTGTTATGAAAAGTATGACAGGTTTCGGTAGCGAGGAACTAAACAAAGATGGCTTAAATTTAAAAATCACTGCAAGGTCTCTAAATGATAAATATCTAAATATACGGTGTAAAACACCACCAGATTTTCCTGAATTTGTATCTTACAAGATTGAAAGGATGATTCCAAAACTCCTTAGTAGAGGAACAATTTATATTACATTATTTATGATTAATAAAAAGGAAAAACTTCCGGAAGTATTACTAAAAGAGGATTTACTAAAACAGTATTTTGATTTTATTAATGAGGTCTCAAAAAAATATGCGATAAAAGCAAATATTTCAATCTCAGATATCTTTAATTTTGAGAAATTATATGAATCCCCTACCGAAGAGTATGACTCAGAAGAGTTTTTGGAATTAGTCCTTGAATTAGTCAAAAAAGCCGTTAATAAGCTTATAAAAGTTAGACAAAAAGAGGGCGAGGACCTGGAAGAATTTTTCATAAAATCAATTAATCAAATTGAAGTATCCTTATCAGCAATTGAGTTATCATTTCCAGATTATTTGCAAGAACTAAAGATGAAAACAAAAAGCAACATTGAAGAAATTCTAAAGAACTATCTAAAAAAGATTGATGAGGAAAAAATTATTTCTGAAATTAAATATCTTTGCGATAAAATAGATATAACTGAAGAAATTGTAAGATTTAGAAGTCATCTAAATAAATTTCGTGAATTAATTTCTATAAAGGATAAGCCTGTCGGATTTTCATTGATTTTTGTAATACAAGAGATGCAAAGAGAGATTTCAACAATTTCGGCAAAGTATAACAACATTTCCGTCTTTCCAGAGATTTTGAAGATAAAAGAAGAAATTGAAAAATGTAAGGAACAAGCATTAAATGTTGAGTAGTCCAAAGGTTCCACCTCCACATCCGCTGGGCTTGGTGAAAAAGCCAATATTTTCATGGGTTTCATTCCCTCTCATTGAATTTCCGATACATTCCATATTTGTTTCTGCATTCTTTATACTTGTAGCCATCTTTGTTTTTACAATCACCCATAATCTCTTCTGGGTGATATTATCACTATTTTTTCTTTTCTCTTCCCTGTTTTCCTATTTTGTGCCTACATACTACGAATTTTATGAAGACTATGTATTCATAAAAGTTCTTGTTTTTAAACGTGAACGTAAATACTCAGAATTCAAATGTTTTTATGCTGACAAAAAGGGTGTAATGCTTAGTACTTTTGGTAAACCACGAGGACTTGATAGATTCAGAGGTCAGTCTATTAGATTTACAAAAAAGCAAAAAGAAAGAGAAGATGTGCTGAACTTCCTTGATGAAAAGATAGGAAACCGTTACTAATGACTAACAAAGACAAGTCTGAAGAAGTGATTCTTAATTTCCTTCATAAAAATGCAAACAAAGAATTCACAATTAGAAAATTAGCGAGAATATTCAGAATTAAAAAGCGAAATTATTCAAACTTTAAAAAGCTCATACTTCAACTAACAAAGAAAGCCAAAATTCGTAGAAAAGGCAAAAAGTATTACTCTACACCTGTTTACAATACAATTGAAGGCATTTTTGATGCGTCAGCTCTTGCAAAAAACTATCCGTTTGCTTTTGTAAGAACTGATAAAGAAGACATTAAAATATACCTTGAGGATTGTCTAAATGCCTATCACAATGATACTGTTGAATTGGTTGTTACAAAGCGCAATCATCGTGGAGCAACCGGAAAGATCCTGAAGATTATCAAGCGAAAAAATGAAACGATAATTGGAAATACATATAAATTAAATGGTAAGTTATTTGTAATTCCTGATAATCAAAAAATTGATAATCATATTGAATTAATCAATTTAAAAATAGACCAGAATGAATTTTTAGAAAAAAAGGTTATGGTGCGGATAACAGATTGGGGAAATAGGGAAAAAGATACATATCCAAAAGGTAAAATAACTGAGATATTAGGAAATGCAAACGACCCCAATATTGATTTTCTGTCAGTATTAAAGCAATACAATCTTCCAAGAGAGTTCAAGCGAGATATTACTGATGAATCGCTGAAGTTACAAGAATATATCGACAAACTGGAAATTAGAAGAAGAAAAAACTTTGTAGATATAACAACATTTACAATTGACCCTATAACAGCAAAAGATTTTGATGATGCAATTTCCTTGGAAGAAATAGAAACTGGATATAAGCTCTATATTCACATTGCTGATGTTTCTCATTATGTTAAAGTTGAATCCCCTATCTTTAAAGAGGCATTTAATAGAGGTACAAGTGTTTACTTACTTCAAAAAGTGATACCAATGCTCCCATCAAATCTGAGCAATAATATCTGCAGTTTGCAACCTGGCAAGGATAGACTTGCTATTTCTGTAATAATAGAATATGATAAAAACTTTAACCAAATTAAAGGGGAAATTTATCCTTCTATAATTCGGAGTGATGCTCGACTTAATTATCAGCAAGTTGATAAATTTTTTGAAGGCAGTGATTTTTCGCCACAAAGACTCAAAGGCACTAAGAAAAATTATAACAAAAACAAAAATCATTCTTCGTGCCTTAGTGCCTTAGTGGCTAACTCTGAAATTGCGCCAGAAATCAAAGAAGTTTTATTAAAAATGCGACCTCTGGCAAAGCATTTGACAGAATTGAGATACGCAAGAGGAGGACTGGATTTTGACCTGCCGGATTCTGAATTTGAATTTGATGAAAACGGAAGTCCGATAAATATCTTACGAACCAGGGAAACAGAGAGTCATCTCCTTATTGAAGAATTTATGCTTGCAGCAAATCAATATGTCGCAGAATTAATCGCAAAAAAGTGTAACTCAGCAATATTTCGCATTCATGAGAAACCTGACCCAGCCAAAATGGCCGAGTTCGCTTTGATAGTAAAATCATACAACTATAGCTTAAATTTTACTCAAAAAAATCAAAATCTAGCGCTGAAACAGTTTTTAAATTCTATCAAAAATGAAAACCATCATAGAGTTTTTGACAATTTGCTTTTACGAAGCCTTATGAAGGCAAAATATTCTTATAGAAACTTAGGTCACTTTGGGCTGGCTCTAAAATCTTATACCCATTTCACCTCCCCTATTAGAAGATTTCCTGATCTTGTTGTTCATCATCTTCTTAAACAAAATGTTTTTGGCTGGTCATCCACCAGATTTTCTCTCTCAGATATAAAGTCATTTGCACAAAAATCGTCAGAAATGGAACTCGTAGCAATGAATGCGGAAAGAACTTTAGGAAAATTGAAGAAGAATCGGTTTATGAAAGATAATATCGGAAAAGATTTTAAAGCTTTAATTGTAAATTTCAATAATAAAAATATCTTTATTGAATTGGATAAATACCCAATTGAAGGCTTTATTCCCCTATCTTCTATAACCGATGATTATTATCAGTTTAATAACAATAAATATTGCATAATTGGAAAAGGGAGAAAACGTAGGTTCTTTTTATGCCAGCAAATCCAGGTAAAAGTCAAAAAAATAGAACACGAAATTGAGTTTGAGCTTATTAAATAGGCATTTAGAAAGAATCAAGTAATGGAAAACGAAATCAAAGAACAAGAAATTGTCAGTTTGTGTAAGTTCCATACCAGCATGCAGTTAGATGCTATTTCTGAAGTATTGGAAGAAAATAATATTCCTTTGAATTAATAGAGCTAATTCTAAAAACCCTTTCGTCTTAAGAGTAAATTACATCTAAATATAAAAAATTTAACAATAAATTAGTCAACTATTGTAATTGTTTCCAATCCCTTTCGTTTGCATTGTTTGTTTATAATTTTATAAGTATTTTGAAAAGCTTTTCTGTATTCTTCTAATTTCTCAAAAGTGTGATGGTCTCCTCTTTTTGTAAACTCCTGTTCTAAGATTTTAATTTGTGACTTGTAAAATAATGCTCTCCAGATAAGTTTTTCAATATCTTTTGGGAAGGCTCCTATTTTATCAGGGTCAAATTCACTGATTTCAATTCTCATATAATCTTCAATATTTATCTTTTCAGTCTCGGCTAGGCCGAGCCTTGACGGAAAATAGGTCAATAGCTTTTTTCAAATCTGCAATATATGTAAAAGCAGGACCGCCACCCATAAGAATTGCAACTGTTGAAGCTTCCAATATCTCCTCTGTTTTTGCACCTGCCTTATATGCCTTTTCAACATGTAAACCAATACAATATCTACATCTTGCGGTTATGGCAGTTCCTATTGCTATCAATTCTTTAGTTTTAACATCAAGTACACCCGGGGATAGGACTGAGTTCATGAATTCGGTAAATTTCATAATCTCATTTTTATTATACTTTGATAATTCTTTAATGCCTTCCTTAAAGTCATGCAGAGCGTCCTTCATTGTTTGCCTCCTATTCATCATTTCTTTTATTTAATTAACAACTCAGAATTTAAGTTTTTATTTCATGAAATCAGAATCTATGTCAAATTTTAATTAGTGTCTGTCCATAAACTCATTGTTTGTAGAACGACCTTTCCGTCTGGTCGCCGAGACTGACCAAGGTCGTTAAAGTAAATAGTTTTAAAATATGCCTTAAGAAAACGAGCTAAGAACCTCGTTCTACATTTACCCCGTTAGATAATTATATATAATATTTTAAAATATGATATAGAATAGCGATCTAACGGGGTTTACGGACAAACACTAATTATTCTATTATGAAGAATATCAATTCTTAATTTTTTAGCATATAATCTTGTGCATATTTTACATAATGTTCTGCCGAGTCCAAAATTTCGTTATATTGTTCTTTGGAAACTGATTTTTTAATTTTTGCAGGAAAGCCCAAAATAACCGAGTGTGGCGGAACTTTAGTATTTGCCAGAACAACAGCACCAGCGCCAACAATAGAGCCCTCCCCTATCACTGCTCCATCCCAGATAATACTGCCAGTTCCAATCAAGCAGTTATCTTCAATCGTGCATCCGTGAAGAATTACTCCATGACCGATTGTAACTCCAGAACCGATATTCAGCGGTGCAGTCTCGTTTGTTACATGAAGCACACAATTATCTTGCACATTTGTTTTTTCACCAATTTTGATGTAATTTACATCACCTCGCACAACAGCATTAAACCAGATACTGCTATAGTTTCCTATTTCCACATCCCCTATTATCTTTGCTCCTTCTGCAATGAAAACATCTTTGCCGATTTTAGCTTTTGTGCCTAAATAATTTAAAATCATTTTGACTCCACTATAGTATCTTACTATAAACCTCGGAGTACTGAAACGATCCGCCAGACCCGATTTTATCGGGACTCCGTCTCGGAGCTGGCGGAGAACTTTCAGTATATTAGTAGAAGCGAAAAGTTCTCCCTCCCGACATATCTGGAGGAATCGTTTTCGCACTCCGAGTAGCTCCGATTTAATATATTAAACCTCTATAATGTTTTTCTCTATTTTTGGATAAATTTCATCAATCGTTTTCTGAATTTCTATCGTCTTTTGAAGAGATGTAACAATCTTGCAATAATGCTTTATATCATCAAGGGATAATATTCTGTCTTTTTTATCCTTCAGCCATTTATGACAAACTTTATAACCGCCTATCTGATATTCCCACACTTCATTTGAAATACCATCAAAATGTTGGGCTTGATTGATATATACACGATTTTCATTCTCATCATATCTCAATTTTTCAACCCGGTTATCACCTTTTATATGGAACTTTGCAATCGGCGTATCAAGTTCATCTGATTTAAGTAAATGTAATTGGGCAAGTTTTTCTCCATATTCTGCCATTTTTATAAAAAGTTCATACTTCTTTGTAAAAGGAATTCTTGGAAAATCTATTTTTAAAAACTCTGCATATTTTGTCCTATAAGTATTGGAGTAGAGAACACCATAAATATAATAGAAAATCTCTTCTGGTGTGGGTTCTCTTTTGTAGATTGCAGTCAATTGTTTAATTACAACTGGAGATAGATTCGGTTCTTTTGTTTTATAATCTTCTCGTGAATCAAATACCATCATTGGTGTAATGTATTTCTTTTTCTCTTTAGGTTTGCTATTTTTATAGAGGTAAAGTGGGAAAAGATAATTTATATCAAGAGAAGTAATAGATGTTGCACCAGCTATAATCTTATCTGTTACAAAAGCATATTTCCAACTTTCCGAACTTCTTGAGCGACGAATAGTTATCAATCCCAGATTTTCCTGCATCATATGATGCATAACTTCTCTACGGGGGCGTTCAATTATTTCATCATGATAGAATATCCATCTGACATCAAAAGGTCTGTACAGAATTTTAGTGGTTTTCTCTTTCCATTTTTCCTCTTCTTGTATATTTTCACGGGCAGTACTTAATTTCCAGTTTGGTTTATCATTTAGTCTAAATGTTTGCTTTATAATTTCATCAGGAAGGTTTTTATTGCAAATCATTCTAATTCTTCTCATTAGTGCTTGTTTATCAAAATCTATCACAAAATTGTCCCGTGATGTTACAATTCCAACACTATTCACAGGAAATACTTCGGTTATTTTCGGATATTTATTGTAATTTCCCAAAAGCTTTTCATTCATTGGAATAAAGAGATATAATTCAGATTTTGGTGATAACTTCTGCCATTTTGTTGTTTTTATATCATTGTTTAAGAGCCAATCATCACACTTGTATTTTCGCGAACCCCACAATTCGGCGTGATAGACATTGCACTTATGCTTCTTTGGCTTTTCTTTGGGTGGCTTTTCTACAAATAAATTTTTTTGTGGCGAAGGACGAAACATAGGATGTAATGGTTCGTTTTTCCTTTCCTGTCTTTTTACAAAGAGAGCAATAGCTACACCCTGCCTGATATCAAACACATTTTCATCTTTTGAACCATCTGGGCATTTCTCTTTTTTCAAACTATTCCCATGTAAATTCAGAAGATAAATCTCATCAAAACTTTTCATCAGGGATTGTCTCATACCTCGGAATGTAGGATTATCAAGGTAGCTGTGATTTGTTATGAACCCTAAAACGCCTTCGCCTGTTTGGTCTATTTTCCATTGTGCAAAGCGGATAAACTTTACATAATCATCTTGAAGCCATTTCGGATTTCTTTCGCCAAGTGGCTTACTATCAACAAATTTGTAATTCTCAATAAGGTTGCCTATCCAGGTTTTTACTTTCTTTCTTTTTTCTTTTCCATTCTTTGTCCTGATTGTGATGTATTTTTCGCTTGCATTTGCAGAATGTCCTGCATACGGCGGATTGCCAAGAATAACTAAAATAGGTACTTCCTTTTTTACCTTGCCTGCAAGATGAGATTCTTCAGAGAGTGAAGACATCCCCGGCAAGTCGGTTTGCGCAAGGTCTTCCATTTCCAATGTATTTGTAAGATAAAGTTTGAATCTATCATCCTTCTGGAGTTTATACCCAAGTTCTTCCAGAAGAAAAGACATCTTCAGATGACCAACAGCATACGGAGCCATCATCAGCTCAAAAGCATAGAAATTTTTAAGGATATGCTCTTTGATAAAATTATCTTTCCCACCTTCGCCATATTTTGCAGTAAATTCTTTAACTGCTACTTTGGTTGCTTCTGCTAAAAAGGTAAGTGTTCCAGCAGCCGGGTCTAAAACTGTAACTGATTCACTTGCCAACCCTTCAGGTCTATTAAAATGCTTTTTCAATATCTGATGCAGAGAACGAACTATATAGGACACGACTGGTTCAGGAGTGTAATACACGCCTCGCTTTTCTCTTGTTCTTGGGTCATATTCAGCCAGAAATGTTTCATAAAAATGCACGATTGGGTCTTTCCCTTTGGCTTCATGAAAATATTGACGAAGAATCTTTTTAACATCAGTAACAGCGAGGACTTCTGAGATGTCATCTATAATACATTCCATCTGAGGAGGCAGGTCTCCAAGGGAAATAAATTTAAAAACATCCTTTAATATTCCAATAGTATGTGGTATTTTATCATAAGCAAGTTTTCTATTGAAGGTATTTTCAGAACGGGTTCTAGCAGCAAAAAGTCCATAAGTTATTGTTTGTGAATACAAATCTGCAAAATCTCTTTTTGATAGACCGCTGATTAGATACTTTTGAAATGCTTCATAAAAGCCGATTATAAAGCCTTTACCTTTTTCTTTCAGTTCCTCAGCAATAACCTCATCTTTAAGGAAGCGTGTTCGCTTTGCTAACTCCAATGCTAAATTTCTGGCATCTTTAACCTTTGGTAGAGAGAAGGAAAAAAATTTTTCAAGAAGCCCCAAAAAGTCTTTCTCATTTTTTATTTCCAAAAAACTCTCTGGTGCATATCCGCCAACAAATGGCCTGGCAATCTGAACTCTATCTATCAAAGAGCCATTCCGATAAAGTCTGAACTCAAAAAAGTTAGTCAATATCAAGTTAGGAAAGGTATGACGATAGCGTTTCAATTGTTCAGAAACTTCTACAAAATCCAGGTTTTCAATTGCGGGTGCTTTTGCTTCAAAATATCCAATTATATGCAGTTTTCCATCCCAGATTCTAAAATCTGGATTGCCTGCTTCGGTTTTCTTTGGTAAAGTTGTTATATAAATTTCTTTTTTATTAGTACTTTTAGCATATTCATTTAACATCTCTGCGAGCACAGAGTAATAGCTCTCTTCCCTTGCATCGCCTTGACTTGCTACGGCAAAAATTTTCTTTAGATATGATTTTAGCATTTTATCCCTTTAATTTATTTCTCTTCACCATTCCTAAAATATACCTGCCATCTCTTGCTAAAACCTCATAGTTTCTATCATAGGGAACTGAAAGTAATGGCTTAAGTTTCGTGTTTTCGTTCTGCCATGAGTATTTTACTTCACCGATAAAAATTGTGTGGTCACCACTTCTTATTTGTGATATAGTTTTACATTCAAAATTTGCAACTGCATCCAGCAAAATAGGAATATCAGAGAGTTTCCCTCTTCCAACTTTAATATTAAATTCCTTAATCTTGTCAATATCTCTGCCAGATGTAATACCACAGGCAAGGGTCTGTTCTGCCATTTTGGTTGAAGGAATTGCTAAAACAAATTTCCTGTTCTCAGATAAAAGTTTATAAGAAAATCGTGTTTGCTTTATAGAAATGGCAAACATCGGGGGCTCAAATGAGGTATGCATAAACCATTGCAAAGTAATAATATTGGGTCTACTATCCTCTGATTTCGAAACGACTAATGCCAAACGGGCTGGCTTATTCATTCTTTTTATAGCATCTACTCTACTACATTCTATCATAATAATCCCTTTCTCCGTCTGATAAAAAGTTCTGAGGAAATTAATAAAATTGCAACAACAGGAATATACCATTTTTTCCACAATTCAATTTCTGTGGTTAATACAATTTGCTTCGGCTCTCTTCTTATAGTTAGCAAATTTTCAAAATCTTCTTCGTCCTCAACAATTTTACCATCTGTTTGGGATGCAATGAATTTTAGGAACGAGGTATTAATTCCAGTAGAACTTTCTTCAAGGGGAAGAGGTTCAATCAAGAATTCGCCTTTATCAACAAGCAAATTATTCCCTAATACACATTCTACTTTATAATGGTATTTTCCTTTTGTCAAGCCATCTAAAGTAGTCAAATACTTATTATCTTGTTCAGTTAAGTATTTTTCTATAATTTCATCATCTTTTTTTACTTTTAGTAAAACATCCTGATTTGAAATCGTATTCATTCTTTCGTCAAAAATCAAAGCGGAAAAATCTACTGGTTCACCTTCCATATACTGAAGTTTATCTGTTGCACAAATAAAACGCTTCTTAATATCAGTATTGATAAGCCATTGGACAATTGAATTAAAGAACTCATCAAACCACTCACTTTGCGGGTCCTCCCACATTTTCCAAAGATAGAGACTGTTTGCAGCAAGCATCAAAACATTTCCATCAAAATATGATGAAAATGCAATAACAGGATTCTGAGTTGGCAAATCTGCAACTGCAAGAACCTCGGCATTTTTCTGTGGAGAATAGAAATAGGCAGAAATTGGTGGAAGTTCTTCCAATATTTTTTTCATTTCTTTTCCGCTTTCTCTAATTGAAAATGTTTTATAATCATCAGCCAATGAGGTAAGTAATAAATTCACGCTAACTTCTTTTACATACTTACTCTGATATAATGGTAATATATCATTTAATTTTTTATCAACTTTATCAATATACAGTATATTCCCACCCCGTTTGACAAAATTCTTTATCTCATTATATATTTTATCTGTAAAACCGAACCTATTTCTATTATGCATTATTAAGAGGTCAGATTGAACCAGAAAATCCGCCACAGAAACTTTATCATTCTCTAAATAATAGCCATCTTTCCGTTTCTCAATAAGATTAACTTTCAGCTTTTCATTTTTTGCCAAAGCTTTATGAATAAATGCGATGTCCCAATTTAATTGTGAAGTTATAATGAGTATTTGAGCACGATCTTTCACAACATTTAGCAAGAATTCTCTTTGATTATTAATAAGATTTGATTCATTTTCTCCTTTCAATTCCACGGAAATTCTCATCTTTTTAAATCCGATATTCGTTGGTGTGTATGAAATCAGAAATTCATTTGATTTTCCTATATTTGAAAAATTCTTGCTGGAAACCAATTTATCCTCATCCCACAATTTCACAAGAATATCTTTGCCATACAGATTACCTTCTACTACAACCTTTATCTCAGTTTCTGTATTAAGATAGACGGGATTATTTGTAATAACATCTTTTATCGCTATATCTAAATACTTTGGATTTTCCCCAAGAATAGCTACTGAAACTGGTATATTAATCTCTTTCAATACAGGAAAGTTATTGTTGTTATGATTTAGTCCGTCTGAAACAAGAATTATATCAGAAAGGTTCTGGCCTTTTTCCTTTTTTTGAATTTCATTTAATGAAAGAAAAATATCTGTTTTTAGAGTATCGCTTTGTAGTCCATTACTAAAATTATAAATTTTATAATTAATATTTTTTTTATTAAGAAAGTCTTCTAATTTTGAAACAAATTCTTTTGAAATCGTCTTTTTTGTCATCTCGTTTGCAAAGATTTGATTCATGCTTCCACTTATATCAAGTGCAATTGCTGAAAAAGGTTGTTGTTTTTTCCCCCTATGAAAATGTAGGGTTGGAGTTATCAAAAGTATCAGTACAATAAAGAAGAACGAAAAGCGAATTATACCAAGTATCCACTTTAAAGAGGTTGAGATATGCGGATTTGTCTTATGATAGTAAAAAAAAACAAGTAATGCTGATATAATTGCTAAAACAAAAAAAATCATTGCTAAATCTTCTTAACAATTTTTAATCTTTTTACTAAATTCATTGCAGCATTTTGCTCAGCTGCTTTTTTAGTTTTCCCATTTCCTTTTGATTTATACTTATCAATCACTTTTACTTTAACATAAAACCTTTTTCTGTGCTCTGGACCAGATGCTTTTATTATTTCATATTCAGGATTTTCCCCAAATTTAGATTGAGACCACTCCTGTAAGTAACTTTTGAAGTTTTTTAAATCTTCGGCATTTACCTCATTTTCCCAATTGCTTAATATAGTATTTTCAATAACATATTTGGTTTCCACATAAGAGCTATCTAAAAATATTGCCGCAAATAGTGATTCCATAGCATCCGAGTTGATAGAAATATTTTTTCTCAATTTATTCTTCAACCCATTATCACCAATGAGAATATATTTACTAAGTCCAATCTCTTTGGATTTTTTGTATAGGAAATTTTTACTTATTATTTTTGAGCGTATTTTTGATAAATTGCCTTCATTTTCATCTGGAAATTTGTTATACAAGAATTCCGAAACAATTAATTCTAAAACAGAGTCACCTAAAAATTCCATTGTTTCAGATTTATTTCCAGCTGGAGATTTATTGGTTTTTATTCCCTCTTTAAAGGACTTATGTGTTAATGCATTTTCTAATAATTTTTTATTTTTAAATGAGTAGTTTATTTTCTTTTCTAAATCATTAAGAGATTTTCTCCAATTATTTATTTTTTTATCGTGGTTTGAAATAATTTTTCCAACAGCGTCATTTTTATTTTGTTTCATATTTTCCAATTTATTTTACTGTATCGGTCTCGGTCAGTCTTGGCGGGGCCAAGCCCCGACAGGCGCCCAGACGGAAAGGTTCGTCAACTAATAATAAAGAGTATAATAATATTTTTAATTCTGAACCAATTTTATTGAGATTTGTTAAAGTTTTAAGAATATCTTTTCAATAATTTCTTAATATTTAAAGTAATCTGTGCCTATCTGTTCGCCCTCAGTAGTCACGATGAAGTCAAGACGAAGAGTAAAAAGGCGGACGGCTAAATATTAACTCAATCTTTTGAAAATAAGGACAGCATTATGGCCTCCGAAACCGAAAGAGTTAGTCATTCCATACTCAATTTGCAAATCAATGGTTTTTTTAGGATTATAATCCAAATCACATTCAGGGTCGGGTGTAAAAAGATTAATTGTCGGATGGATCTTCTGCTCTTGAATTGATTTCACTAAAATAAGTGCTTCAACAGCTCCAGCAGCGCCTAAGGTATGTCCAATCATAGACTTTGAAGAGTTAATCTTCAATTTGTATGCATGCTCACCAAAAACTGTTTTTATTGCAAGGGTTTCACATTTATCATTGAGTGGGGTTGATGTACCGTGAGCATTTATATACTGAATATCTTGGGGTTGAATATTCGCATCTTGAAGGGCATTTCTCATTGCTTGTGCGCCACCGTCCCCGTTTGGTGCAGGCATAGTTATATGAAACGCGTCACTGGTAGCACCGTATCCCACCATCTCGGCATATATCTTTGCTCCGCGTTTCTTAGCATGGTCATATTCTTCTAAAATAATTGTCCCTGCTCCTTCTGAGAGCACAAATCCATCCCTTTCCAAATCAAATGGTCTGCTTGCTGTTTCTGGTGAATCATTTCGGACGGAAAGGGCTCTCATAGCAGAAAATCCGGCGAGTGTAAATGGAGTTACAGCTGCCTCAGCGCCACAAGCAATTACCACATCTGCTGCTCCAAACTTTATAGCTCTATAAGCCTCTCCTATTGCATTCGCACTTGAAGCACAGGCAGATGTAATATTGAAATTAATCCCTTTTGCATTAAAATGAATAGCAATTCTCCCAGCAGCTATATTTGATATCATCATAGGGATAAAAAATGGACTGACTTTACGCGGTCCTCTTTTAAGAAAGACTGCTGTCTGATGTTCAAAAGTTTGCATTCCTCCAATTCCTGTTCCAGTTATCACGCCTAATTTCTTATGTTCAATAGAGCCTAAATCAGCATCTTCCATTGCCTGAATAGCAGATACTAATGCATAATGGCAGTATTGGTCCATTTTGCGTGCTTCTTTTCTATCTAAATACTCAAGTACATCAAAATTTTTTACTTGGCCAGCTATTTTTGAAGCAATCGCAGTATCAAGCCCTTCTACACGAGAAATACCTGATTTTCCCTGACACAGATTTTTCCAGGTCTCTTCTACACTATTTCCTAATGGATTTATTGTTCCTAATCCTGTTACAACAACTCTTTTGGGTTTCATTATTTTTCCTTTCAAAAAGAAGGAAACCCACATCCCTGTCTATGTCATTTGTGAGTTTTGGGGACAAATGAAGGCAAACTGAACAGTAGACAGGTCTGTGGGGGGTATTATTTTAGTTTTTCTTCAAGATATTTAATCGCCTTGCCAACCGTAGTCAATTTTTCAGCATCCTCATCAGGAATTTCTATATCAAACTCCTCCTCAAACTGCATAATCAATTCCACTGTGTCCAGAGAATCTGCGCCAAGGTCTTCAATGAAAGCAGCTTCATCTGTGACCTCATTTTCTGTCACGCCTAATTGAGTAGTTATGATTTCCTTTACTTTCTCTTTGATGCTTTCGTCCATTCTTTCTCCTTTATAGTATCCGCTTATATCGGAAATTACTAATTTCTTTTAATTTTAAGTCATACCGCCATCAACTACAATAACTTGTCCAGTTATATAATTTGAATCTTCACAACATAAAAACAGTGCCAGATTTGCTACATCTTTTTTGGTACCAAATCTTTTTAAAGGGATATTTTTAAGATAATTTTCTTGAATATTTTCTGGGAGTTTATCCGTCATTTCTGTTTTTATAAACCCAGGAGCAATTGCATTTACATTGATATTTCTTGCAGCCAATTCTTTTGCAATTGATTTTGTAAATGCAATTATACCACCTTTTGAAGCAGCATAATTGGCTTGCCCGGCATTGCCAACAATTCCTATAACAGAAGCAATATTTAGAATCTTTCCTTTTCTTTGACGCATCATAACTTTTGATACCTTTTGCGTGCATAGGAATGTGCCTGTCAAGTTTACTCTGATAACATTTTCCCAGTCTTCAAGATTCATTCTCATCAATAACTTATCTTTTGTTATGCCAGCATTGTTAAC
>JAGGUR010000034.1 GCA_021158425.1 Candidatus Cloacimonadota bacterium
CTAATCAGATTTCTTCGTTAAAAAATTTTTATAAGTTAGATGAAAATGTTATTCGGTCTATAGTAATTAAAAAAGATGAATAAAAAATTATCCCGATGTACCCTCCCGATTAAATCGGGACGAAGGGTGAATCGGAATGAATATTAGTAGATATGCAGTTCAAATAATTCGCCAGACCTGATTTATAGGTCCGTCAACTGACGGATTGGAGCTGGCGGACATAAATCCCCCTTTGGAGGATAAATTAATAACGAAGAGAGGAACCAAATGGCTAAGAAATTAAGCTTACCAAGGGTTAATTATGTAGTAATCTCCGGCAGATTAACCAGAGATGTGGAGTTGAGATATACTCCTTCTGGGACTCCAACTGCAAACATTGGTCTGGCGTCTGACAGACGTTATAGGGATAAGGATGGAAACTGGCAGACAGAGACCAGTTTTCTGCGTGTAGTTGCCTGGACAAGGCAGGCAGAATGGGCAACAGAGAATCTGAAAAAGGGTTCACCTGTTATTATTGAAGGAAGAATTAGAGCACGCAACTGGCAAGATAAGGATGATAAGCCCAGAACAACTGTTGAAATTGTAGCAAGCAGAATTCAAACACTTGAAAGAGAATTCACAGAAGGTGAAGAAAAACCATCTCAGACCGAACCCACGAAAGAAGAGGAACCAACAAAAGATGAGATACCCTTCTAAAAAACCAAACGGAGCCAAAAGCGATAGATTTTTTAAAAAAAGATTCTGTAGATTTTGTAAAAATCCAGAACTGGAAATAGATTATAAGAATCCTGAAATCCTGAAGAAATTCATAATAGAATCTGGGAAGATAAGACCTCGTAGAATCTCTGGAACTTGCAGTAAACATCAAAGGAAATTGACTCGAGAGATTAAAAGAGCACGACAAATGGCTCTTATCCCATATGTAGAGAGATAAGTTCCTCAAATGATTCTGCGAGTTATTCTTATCGCAATTGTATCAATTTTTTCTCCATTGATTGGCTTGATACTTGCTGTTCCATATTTTTCCAAGAAGATTCTGACAGAAAATTCTAACTTTATAAATATTGGGAGCAAAAAATCATACTCAACTTTGTTAATATTATTGAGCGTTTTTACTATTTCTTTACTCCTTCTGTCTATAATTAAACTTCTGAACTGGCAACACGGATTAGAAGTGTGGATAAGTGTTGGATTAAGCTCAATTATCTTTGCTAATGTTTTGCAAAGATTAAAGAATTATGAGACTGCTATTGTCTGTGGTGCGCTTCCCGGTTTCTTGTATATTGCAATTAAAAATCTTTTTTTCTTTAATTCAATAAAATTGCAACTTGAAACAAGTAATAAGATTCTACTGGAAAATACTGAAAAGTTATTCTCACCAGAAACTGTGGAGAATATGATGCCCCATATATTAAAAGTGCAGAATATAATGTTGAATGGGAATGCTGCTATATGGATGTTGGGTATTATCCTGGGTCTCTTTATAGGCTCACTAATTTTATCAAAGAGATTAGAACAGCTAAGATGGGACTTCGGTTTAGTTAATTTTCCTTTCTATCTTCAAATTGCAATAGTAGTTGGCCTGATATTATTTATACTTAAGCTCAGAATCATAAGTTATAATTTGCTTGCAATTTGTGGATTCTTCTATCTTATTCAAGGTTACTCTTTATTATATTACTTTGTGAAAAAGGCATTTAGAAAAAGTGTCTTTTTTGGAATAATATTATTAATTATACCTCTCCTTAATTTCTATTTGTTGATAATTATTTCCATTTTAGGTCTTTTAGATACCTGGATACACATTAGAAAATTTTCTCTTACAGGAGGAGATAGATTATGAAAGTAATTTTAAAAAAACAGGCTGAGAAACTTGGAGAAGTTGGCGATATAGTTAAAGTGGCTGATGGTTATGCCAGAAATTACCTTTTCCCCAAAGATATTGCAATACTAGCCACTCCCCAAAATCTTAAGTTAATTAATCAACTAAAAGAAGCTGAAGAAAAGCGTCGTGCAGAAGAACTAAAAGAAGCTGAAATTATAATGAAACAGATAGAAAAAACTACTTGTACATTTGAGCGACTTGCCGATGAAAATGGGCATCTTTATGGTTCTGTGAGTGAATTAGATATTGCTAATGCTCTTGAAGAAAAAGGATTAACTATTGACAAAAATAATGTAAAAATGGAAAAACATATTAAGGATATAGGAAATCATATTGTTGAAATTGAACTCCAAGAAGATATTAAAGGAGAATTAAAAATTAAAGTTAAAAAACAAAAGGAAAAGAATACAGATGAAAAAAATTCTTAGCATTATCAAGGAAATCCTAATGTGGGTGGTCATAATTTTTGCATTTTCTGCATTAGGATTGGGCAGTGATAACCCAACAAGGTCAGCATTAATTTGGGCGATAGTGGGTATTATTGTTTTTGCAGTGGGTTTTGTTATTGCAAAAAATGCCCACAGACATACTGGAACAACAAAAGCTCAAGTTATAATCAAAAAAATCTTCGGTATTATCCTTGTTTTATTTGGATGTATTCTGCCAAATCTTATCTTAAGTAAAGCTAACTTTTCTTTCGGAATTCAGGCATTGATATTTATATTTGCACTTGTTTTAGTTGCTATCGGTATTTTAGCAGTATTTTTGATTAAAAAAGGTTCTTTCTCTTCTGTTCTTGGTTATATACTCTTGGTAATTGGAGCACTCCTTCCAGCTCTTGCAATGGCAAGCTATGACACCAGTTATAATGCACTTGGAACAGTTTATTATCTTCTTATTGCTTTGGCATTGTTCTCATGGTTGGGTATTTCTATGATTGCTACTAAAAAGATAGATTAATGTCTTCCTTTACTCATATTGGGAATATAGTTGATAGCTTAATAAAGGATTTATCTCGTAAAGGATTTGCTCGAGAAATAAAAATTAGCCTATTGTGGAACAAGGCTGTTGGTGGTATCCTTAGCCAAAAAGCAGAAATTAGTAAGCTTGATAAGAATATCCTTTTTGTAAATGTTGAAAATAATGTCTGGCTTCAGGAATTAGTATTGCAAAAATCTAAAATCATCCATAGAATCAATAAAAAATTGCTCCCACAGGATAAGATTCAAGATATAATTTTCTGCATTGCTGAAAAGAAAATTAATATATAATATCGGTTACAAAACACTATATCCATTTGATATATTCATCAAATAAGAATAAATATTTTTCAATATAGAAAGAAACAAACCAAAAGCAGATATCAAAATATATTATGAAACATACATGTCCCGAAAACAAATCGGGACACTCCATTAAATAGTCCGCCAGCTCCGAGACGGAGTCCCGATAGAATCGGGTCTGGTGGAAACGGGGCAGGCAAAGTAGCATTAAAATTACATTAATAAGAGTTAAGCATTCCCAATCCCCCCCGATATAATCGGGAGGGAGGGCTTCTGTCTCGGCTTGGCCGAGCCAAGACGGATGGGAATGAGTTTGTTTATTTATTTTTTTCTTTGTGTCTTTGTGTCCATTCTCCGTAGTCCCGATTTAATCGGGACGAAGGATGAACCTTTGTGGTTAGAAGGGATTTACATATGAAATTAAAAATTGCTCCATCTCTACTTTCTGCTAATCTTCTTAACCTGAAAAGGGAGATTAAAAACATTAAGAAAGCAGGAGCTGATATGCTCCATCTTGATATTATGGATGGACATTTTGTGCCTAATTTAACCTTTGGTTATGAATTGGTTAAGCAAATAAGAAAAATAACAAATCTAGCGTTAGATACGCATTTAATGGTTACAAATCCTGCATTTTTTATTCCGAAATTCATTGAAAGTGGCGTTGACTATATCTCATTTCATATAGAAACAGATTCTGAATATAAAAAACTTCTGAGAAAGATAAGAGAATCTAAAGTTAAAGCTGGCATTGCTATTAATCCAGAAACACCGATAGATACGGTGAAAAAGGTTTGGGATTATATTGATTATGTGCTGGTGATGACTGTCCATCCCGGCTTTGGCGGTCAAGAATATATTGAAGAGTGCACAAAAAAAATAAAGGATATTTCTAATTTAATTGGCAAACGAAATATTGAAATTGAAGTTGATGGCGGTATTAACTATCAAACCGCAAAATTGGCAAAAAAGGCTGGTGCAAATATTCTGATTGCAGGAAGTTTTATTTTCAGCAGCAACGATTATAATAAAGTAATAGAAGGTTTAAAAAATGTTTGACTCACTATCAAATAGATTAGCACAAATATTTTCTAAATTAAAATCCCGCGGAAAGCTATCTGAAAAAGATATCAAAACAGGATTGCGAGAAATAAGATTAGCATTACTTGAAGCGGATGTTAACTACATTATTGTTAAAAAATTTGTAAAAGATATAGAGGAAAAAGCTCTCGGTGAAAGTGTACAAAAATCTCTTACCCCAGGCCAACAGCTCGTTAAAATCGTAAATGAACAACTAACCGCATTAATGAGCTCGGACATACCTGAAAAGATATATCCGAAAAATAAAATATCAAAATTAATGGTAGTCGGCCTACAGGGAACAGGAAAAACAACTGTATGCGCAAAATTAGCACTACATTACAAGAAGCAAAACTATTCGCCTTTACTCGTTGCTGCTGATATATACAGACCTGCTGCAATTAAACAATTAGAAACATTGGGCAAATCAATTAATATACCTGTTTATTCAGAAGATATTAAAAATGTAACGAAAATTGCCAAAAATGCTCTCAAATTTGCTGATAAAAATCAAAGTAATTTAGTAATTTTTGATACTGCCGGGAGACTCCATATTGATGATAAAATGATGAATGAGGTAAAGGAATTATCTAATATAATTAAACCAGATGAGATATTCTATGTTGCAGATTCTATGACAGGTCAGGATGCTGTGAATAGTGCAAAAGAGTTCAATTGTCGTTTGAATCTGACAGGAATAATTCTTACAAAGTTAGATGGAGATGCAAG